>NZ_JBDJMM010000018.1:0-132961 GCF_039673865.1 Pseudomonas sp. TWI628
CAGCCCAGTCTCTGAACTCAGAGTCATAACGCTTTTTCATTACCTTGCACCTTCGCCCCCTTGGATGATTGAGTCAATCAATAGAGGCGACAGGTAGGCTGACACGGGGGGAACGCGACAAAAAGTAACCAAAAAACGCTGGCTCCCATCATCCGGCCCCTACGCTGCGCTCCGGGGTCCCCTCACTCCGGCCTTGCTCCCGGGAGGACCGCGCTGAACGGCCCATCCTGGGCCGCAGCGCTTGACGGGCATCCATGCCCGTCACCTCCCTCCGCAAGACCTGCGCTCGGCCTCCTGAAGTCGCATTCGGCGTTTGCTGAACTACCGCGCGCTTAGAAGCAAAAGCAAAGCAAAAGCAAAGCAAAAGCAGAGCAAAAGCAGAGCAAAAGCAGAGTACTTACTGGTGGAATCAGTCGCCGCTGACGAGCTGGTAGGCCAACTGGTTGTGGCGTTCCAGCACGCGGGGCAGGTCGATGGTGGTGAGGCGGCCATCCTGCACCACCACGCGGCCATTGATCACGCTGGTATCGACGTGGGTCGGGGTGCAGAACACCAGGGCCGCCAATGGGTCGTGCAGGGCGCCGGCATAGGCCACATGGCCCAGGTCGAAGGCGACGAAGTCGGCGATCATGCCCGGCGCCAGGGCACCGATGTCGTTGCGGTTGAGCACCTTGGCGCCGCCCAGCGTGGCGATTTCCAGGGCTTCGCGGGCAGTCATCGCGTCAGGGCCAAAGCCCACGCGCTGCAGCAGCAGTGCCTGGCGCACTTCGCCGATCATGCTGGCACCGTCGTTGGAGGCCGAGCCATCGACGCCCAGGCCCACCGGTACGCCGTGGTCGCGCATCTTGCGGATCGGCGCGATGCCCGAGGCCAGGCGCATGTTCGAGCACGGGCAGTGGGCGACGCCGGTGCCGGTGCGGGCGAACAGCTCGATGCCGTGCTGGTCAAGCTGCACGCAGTGAGCGTGCCACACGTCGTGGCCAACCCAGCCGAGGTCCTCGGCATATTCGGCCGGGGTCATGCCGAACTTCTCGCGGCTGTAGGCGATGTCGTTGACGTTCTCGGCCAGGTGAGTGTGCAGCGATACGCCGTAGTTGCGCGCCAGCACCGCGGCTTCGCGCATCAGGTCACGGCTGACCGAAAACGGCGAGCAGGGCGCCACCACCACACGCAGCATCGAGCCATGGCTGGCATCGTGGTAGTCCTCGATCAGGCGCTGCGACTCCTTGAGGATGTCGCTTTCCTTCTCCACCACCGAATCAGGCGGCAGGCCACCCTGGCTGCGGCCCACGCTCATGCTGCCGCGGGCAGCGTGGAAGCGCATGCCGATTTCGCCAGCAGCATGGATGCTGTCGTCGAGCTTGCAGCCGTTGGGGTAGATGTACAGGTGGTCACTGGAGGTGGTGCAGCCAGAGAGGATCAACTCGGCCATGGCCGTCTGGGTCGAAACCGAGATCATTTCAGGGGTCAGCCGCGCCCAGATCGGGTACAGGTTGGTCAGCCAGTTGAACAGCTCACCGTCCTGGGCCGCCGGCACCACGCGGGTGAGGCTCTGGTACATGTGGTGGTGAGTGTTGACCAGGCCCGGGATGACCACCTTGCCGGCCATGTCGAGGATCAAGTCGGCGTGCTGCGGCAGCGTGTCGCTGGGGCCGACCTGCTTGATCACATTGTCTTCGATGTACAGGCCGCCGCCTTTGATCTCGCGGCGTTCGCCGTCCATGGTGACCAATAGTGCGGCGTTCTTGACCAGGAGGGTCTTGGGGGAGTGTTGCTGAGAAGCTTGCATGGCATGTGCCTGGCGCAATACGCAGCGACGATTGCCGATGTCGTAGGCGCACAGACATGCATGTAAGCAAAGTTTGAAATTTTTGTATACAAGAAAATGCCGGGGCCCGCAGGCCCCGATCTCTTTCAACCCGCTTGCACAGGCGCCTTGCTGGCGCCTTTGCGCAGGCCCGTGACGCCCCAGGCCAGGCCCAGCACGGCAGCGATCACCGAGCCCGACAGCACGCCGAGCTTGGCCGCGCCCAGCGAGGCCGGGTCGCTGTAGGCCAGGTTGGCAATGAAGATCGACATGGTGAAGCCGATGCCGGCCAGCAGGCCAATCAGGGTGATGCCGCGCCAGTTGACCTGGGCTGGCAGGCTGCACCAGCCCAGGCGCACCATCAGCCAGCTGACGCCGATGATCCCCAGCGGCTTGCCAGCCACCAGCGCCACGGCCACCGCCATCATCACCCAGTGCGGCGCCTCGGCGGACAGGTCGATGCCCGACAGGCCCACACCGGCGTTGGCCAGGGCGAACAGCGGCATGATTGCGTACGCCACCCAGGGGTGCAGGGCGCCGCCCACACGGGTCACCGGTGGTACCAGCTCACGCTGGGCCAGACGCAGGCGCTTGAGCGGGGCGCTCAGGTCGCCGGTGTCCTGCTCCGGGGCCTTGGCGCGGCCGAGCAGGTCGTTGGTGAAGCGCGAGATCGCATCCAGCGGGCGCTCGCCCAACGGCATGGCGGCAACTGGGGTCATCAGGCCGAGGATCACACCGGCCAGGGTCGGGTGGGCACCGGTCATCAGCATGCCAACCCAGGTGATGGTACCGGGGATGATATAGGCCCAGGCCGAGCCGACGCCGATCTTCTGCAGTCCGACCACCAGCAGAAGGCCGATGGCAGCCACGCCGAAGCCGCTGTAGTCGAGGCCACCGGAGTAGAAGATGGCGATGATCAGCACGGCAATGATGTCATCGATGATCGCCAGCGCCAGCAGGAATACCCGGATGTTGGACGGGATCGACTTGCCCAGCAGAGCCAGCACGCCGACTGCGAAGGCGATGTCAGTGGCCGTCGGCACCGCCCAGCCTTGCTGCTCGGCCGGCGCATGGCCGAAGGCCAGGTAGATCAGTGCGGGGACGGCGACGCCACCGACTGCAGCGGCCATGGGCAGTGTGGCCTGGCGCAGGCTGGACAGGGCACCTTCGTGGATTTCGCGACGGATCTCCATGCCCACCACAAGGAAGAAGATGGTCATCAGGCCATCGTTGATCCAGAAGTGCAGCGATTGCGAGAAGCTCAGCGAACCGATGCCGAAGCTGATCGGCGTGTGCCAGAGGGCGTCATAGCTGGCGGCAGCTGGGGAGTTGGCCCAGATCAGCGCCGCGACGGCGGTGATCAGCAGGACGATGCCGCTGACCGCTTCGATGTGCAGGAAACGCTCGAAATTGGCAAAGGCGCGTTGGGCCAGGCGCTGGGCGCGGGAAAGATGTGTTTTTTGCATAGGCGCAAGAACTCCCGCAGGCGGCCCGACCGGCGTTGTTCTATTAACCTGCTTCACTGCACCTTGCAGCTAGCACCCGCGGGGGATTTTAGCGGGTGCAAGCGTGGAGGCCAAGCGATACCGTCAGGGCCGGCGGGTTTCATGGTTGCTCGGCTTGAGCGGGAGCGGTGCGGGATTCCAGGTCCATTTCGGCGGGCCAATTGACCTCGGGGGCCAGGCGGTCGAACGGGTTACGGAAAACTATTTTTCCCTCAGTGTTCGGACTCGGGATTTCATCCTTATTACTGGAAGGGTGGAGGAAGTTGGGAATTGCTTCGGGGCCTTGTTGCATGAATAGCCTGACGATGGCCCAGTACTGCTCGCCTTCCTCTATATCGTCGGTAAAGAAGACGCGGTCGATTACTTCGTTGGTGCCGGGTTTGCAGATCGAGATCTTCACTTCTTCCTTGATCCCGCCGTAACCGGGAGCATAAATTCGATAGGCCTCGAGAGTGAGGTCATCCCAGTCATACGCGACGGGCTTCACCCCCCAGTTTTTTCTGCCAAAGGGATTGAGGAGCTCGAATCTGTACTGATAAAAATAGACCTTGCGGCGTTGCCTGTTGAAGCGGATGGGTTCATTTTTGGGGAAACCAAGATCCGTTCGGATGTAAGGAGTGAGGAGGCAAAAGATACAGGCGTGAAAAAAAATATACCAAGAGAGCTCTTTTAGTCCTGCTGGATTTAGCTTGAGCGGGAAGTGGCTGAAATAACTGATTGTGAAGTACAGGGTCATCATTGATGTCACCACGCCCAAGGCAATCCAACCACCTCTTAGTTTCAAGGAAACTCGGGATAATTCGAGGTAGTTTTCATTCATGTCGGTTAAATCGCGGGGTGGCTTTTTGATTCTAGAGTCAATGGCCGCTTCGGCATTAGGGACGGGTAGATCGTACTTCCAGCCCAGGTCTCGATCAGGCTTTTCCATTATTTATTCTCCTGGAGCGCGAACTCGGCATAGGCCTCAGGGATGCTGCGGTCCGGCCAGTAAGTAATAGTCAAGGAGGCTGACAGGATGTTGTGTCTACCTGTGTCTTGAGTTAGTTCGATTTGCCCAGTAAAGGTTTTTATCGAGTGGTTGGCGCTGGGTTGGAGAGGTTGATGGCTCTCTGTTATTTCCAAGCTTTCAAGTTTGTAATCGGCTTTGTTTGTCGATTTTGAGGGATTTAGCGAAGCCCTCTTTGAGGCGGCGGGCGTAAGTGCTGGAGGGAAGTGTTCTTTTGACGCGACAACTTCGCCGCCAGTGTAATGGGGAGGGGCGCCGTCGCCGTGTCTGTGGATCAGGACTGCCCATTGATAGCCAGCGGATGAATTGTTGAAATTGGGGAGTGTTATCTGGAATCTCAAGAAACTCTGCAGGTCAATGGGTACTCCAATTTTGGAGTTGCTGAGTTCGCTTGCAATGACGGTGTCAAACCTCAGTCCGCCCGTTGCACCCAGTGTCGCTGCGTTTAGCGCTGCAAGCGCTATGTCTGCGTGGTTTGGAGAATTCCAGTGTGTGCGAGGTGTTTCATCAGCATGGCCGAAATAACAACGGCGAGCCCATAACTCCAATGCGGTTGACTCGTTCTTCTCGGCTATCTTGTTGAATATGTATGCAGCCAAGCTGGATATGATGGCGACTCCTATGGCTTTTAGCGCCAGTGGGTTGAACACTCCCAAGGTACCTGCGACAGCGGCAGCTAAACTAGCCAGTGAAGCGAAAGCATAATGCCTGGCAGCCGTTTTATCTCCGGTTTTTTTAGTGCGGTCGTAAGCAGTCAATGCCTGCGCAGCCTCAAAAATACCTGCTGCAGCATTAAGTACGCCGCCAATTCTGGCAATGTTACGGCCAAGAGACATCTGACTGTTTGTGCTTGCCTTGCGTGGCATCAGAAGCCCAACCAACTCTATACCTCCACCGATAATTCCAAGCTTTGCTCCGTACAGCGCCAGCATGGCTTCATCGGCCTTCGGTCCCATCGCCTGTTCCGCTCTCTTCAGATTCTTGCCAAGGCTATCGTTCAATAAATACAGTCCGCCCAGGGACAGCAGCAATTCCCAGCCTTTTCCCGTTCCTCGCAGTCCCGTAAAACTGTCACTCACCAACTGTGAAGCCTGCCCAGCACTGATTTTCATGCCATTCAGTGTCCTGCGCGCATCCAGCTCCAGCGTTCCCGCCGCAACCGTAATGTCCACCAACGCCATCTTCGCGGCATCATTCAGCTGATTGACATTGAGCTTTAACTCCTTGGCCAATCGTTCATGCAGCTCATGCGCCGTACCCTCGACCCAGACGCTGACCTGGATCACGCTGTGCGCCACTTTCGGGTCGAGTACGGCCAGGCTCAGCAGGCCGGTCTGGATGATCGGTTTGACCTTGCGCGCTTCGTTCTGCACGCCCGCTTTCAGTTCGTCGAGAGTCGGCATCATCTCTGCCCGCGCCTCGGCCAGTTTCTGACTGGCGCTGTTCTGCATTTCTCGCAGGTGCGCACTCTGCAAGGCGTAGTACTCGCCTAGCTTCATCTGCACCTGCAGCTCGATCAGGTGCACGCCGTTGTAGACCCGCTGACTGGCACTGTTCAGGTGCCGCACGGCCTGCTGAATGCCTGGGTCGAGCAGCGTTTGCAGACGCTGGCTGGCGGCGTTGAGCGAGCCCTGCAGTTCAGTGATTGCCTGCTTGAGTGAGTCACGCAGCTTGAAGCCGATGTCATCACTGGCGATGAGTTTGCTCAGGGCGTTGTAGAGCTTTTCGCTGTCGTTCCAGTTGGTCGGCTCGGTCGGCGAGAAGCTAGGCAGCAGCGCTGCCATCAGCGGGGCATCACGTAGCATCAACGCGCGGTACGGTGGGCTGTTCGGGTCTTGCAGCCACTTCAGCCACAGCGCTTCGCTGGTGCCGGGGGTTGGAAAGGATGGTTCGGCGCTGGCAGTAGGTGCTTCGGTGATGCCGCCGGTGAGGCAGGCAGCCATGGTCTTGCTGTAGGCGATGCCCGATTCGCGGTCCCGTCCGTCGTAGTCGTGCCGCTCGATAAGTGCGAAGGCCGCGCTCTCGCAGAGTTTTGCGTAGGTGCCGGCATGCCCGTCGATGTAGGCCTGGAACCGGGCTTCTTCTTGATTGTATTCGGCCTGGAACGCCGCACGCCGGGGTTCGTCATAGCGTTCCTCGAGCTTTTCGTCGCTCTCTTGCTGGCGCATCTCGACCACCGGCTGGCGCTGTATCTCGGGATCGGTGAACACTGGCGGCCCGTCACCGGTCTGTGCTTCGAACGTGAACACCTTCCGCGCCGCCCACTCACGCTGGGTAGCGCGGATGATCTGCAATATCTGCGACGTCTGCAGTTGATAAGCGCGCAGTGGATCTTCGCGCCAGGCCTGGCGCTTGACCACCCAGTTCAGGCGCTGGTGGTTGTACTCCTGGATCAACCCGACGGTGTCGTCGAGCACGACCGCCAGCACGCCGTTTTCCAGCTGGTACCGGGCCATGGCGTTGACCAGGTAACCGCGCAGGGCAGTCTTGCGCAGGAAGCGGCTGTGGAAACCATGGGCACTGTCGAACGGCCCGTTCAATTGCTGGGCATATTCGAACACCTGGTGGTCGACCTGGAGGTTGTCCGGGGTCATGGCCAGGCCCAGCAGTTCGGGGTGCTTGCGCGCCTGGATCAGGTCCAGGCCCTCGAAGCGCTGCGCAGGCGCTTGGCCGTTCTTGTAGGCATCAAGCACGCTGGCCGGCCAGGGATCGCTGGAAAAGGCCAGCCAGGCCGAGCCGTAGGTATCGGTATCAATGTTGAGGAAGGACGACGGGATGTCGTGGTTTTCATGCACGCAGTGCTCGGGCAGCGACGGTGGCGGCCCAGGGTTTGGCTCGTAGGGCAGAAAGCGGCGCAGGTGGCCTTGCGCGGTGACTTCGTAGGCGTGCCAGATGCGTTGGTCGAGCAGCACATAGAGATAACCGCTGCGCAAGGTGCGCAGACCCATCCGGGTTTGCGTGGCAGGGTCACTGCCCGGACGGGTATCGGGAACCACGGCGCGGCGCAGGGGAAGGATGGGCAGGCCTTGGCGCTGGCATGCTTTGCAAGGGGTGAGGAGAAAGTCGGTTTCGGCGATCAAGTTGGCAACGTTTTGACTGAAGCCCATGGAAAGTCCTCGTTTGCAACTCTGATTGGTATTCGGAGTCAGCCTGTGGAACTAAGCTGAGGCCAAAACACTAGCGAGGAATCACTTCGTTGTGGAACTTTCTACGTCCTAAAATGTTGTAGGAAAAGTTACCTGAAGGGTAAGTTTTCTGTTGTTTTAATCTACATATTTCAAAACTTAATATTTCGAGCATTAAATGGGTAGCAAACAAACCGCTTGCTTGAGTTAGCTTCAGTAATTCCTGCTTTATTTACGATTGCAGGGTCCGCTGCGCAGCCCTTTCCGAGCGGTCCGACGCCCCGGTAATGCCGCTCCAAAAAAAGCCAAGCCGGGCATGCCTGAACATTGAATTCGGTAATGTCTCCGTGCCACTATCGCGCATGCCTAGCTGCCAGCGTGCTACCTCCGCCCGGCATGTTCGTTTTGACTGATTACACTGTTGAAGTCGCCACACAAGGAATGCTGCGGATGGGCTGCGTGTTGCTGGGTCGTGCTGCCGGGTCGGCAGGTCGCCTGTGGGCGAACGGGGAGTGCATCGGGCGTTCATGGAGCCACCAGCCATGAGCCACGCCAGGCGGGGTATTCCCCTGCAAATGCTGGTGGCGATGGCCATCATGCTGGGCATGCTGGTGCTCGGCGCCGGCCTGGCCTGGCAGGGCTATCACGGTATCAGCCAGGCCTTGGTGGCCGCCGCAGGCGATGCCGCGCAGCAAGTCGGCAAGACCATCGACGAACGTGCCCGGCGCCTGGTCGACCCGGCGCAGAGCAGCATCCGCCTGCTAGCCTTCAACCCGGTTGCGGTCACGCTGGACCAGCGCCTGGAGCGGCTGCCGCAACTGGTCGAGAGCCTGAAGGCCAACAAGATGCTCAGCACCGCCTATGTCGGCTACCCCAATGGTGAATTCCTGCTGGTGCGCCGCTTGCGCGACCCGCAGCTGCTGGAGCGCTTTGCCGCGCCACCCGGCACCCGCTTCCTGGTGCAGAGTGTCAGCCTGGGCGAGGGTGGGGCTCGGGTGGGCGAGTGGCGCTTCTATGACCCCGCACTGAACCTGCTCAAGCGCCAAGCCATGCCGGACTATCACTATGATCCGCGCACACGGCCCTGGTTCGCCGAGGCCTCGGCGCAGGCCAGCACGGTGCTGAACCGTCCCTACGTGTTTTTCACCACCCGCGAAATCGGCATGACCCTGGCCCAGCGCAGCGTTGACGGCGCAGCGGTGCTCGGCATGGATGTCTCGGTCGATGACCTGGCCAGCGAAACCCGCGACCTGCGCATGACCCCCGGCACCGAGATTGTGGTCATCGATGACCAAGGCAGCGTCGTCGCCTACCCGGACCTGCAGCGGGTCATCGTGCATGAAGGCGAGTCGGTGCGCCTGTCGCGGGTAGCCGAACTGGGTATCCCCAGCTTGCTGCAGATCTACAACCATCTGCCCCACGGCACTCGACCCGAGGTGTATGAGGTGGACGGTGCCACTTGGTACGGCATGCGCGTGCAGCTGACCAACCTGGCCGGGCAGGACCTGCAGGTGTTGATCGCCGTACCGGCTCAGGAGCTGCTGGCAAGCGCACGCGAAGTGCTGTTCCGGCAGATGCTATGGACAGCCATGCTGATGACCGTGTTGTTGCTGCTGGGTGGCTTGCTCGGCCAGCGCATCGGGCGTCCGCTGCATCAGCTGGCCGAACAGGTGCGTGGCCTGGCCGATTTTGATTTCAGCCGCCAAGTAGGGGTGGCATCGCGGGTGTCTGAGGTGAAGGAGCTGAGCCGCGTGCTCAGCCGCATGTCTGGCACCATCCGCAGCTTCCAGGCAATCACCCTGACCTTGAGCCGGGAGAGCCAGCTGGAGCGCATGCTCGATGGCGTGTTGAGCCATCTGGTGGACGCAGCCGGGGTCAGCGCGGGCGCGGTGTACCTGTTTGATGATGAGCGCGCCCACCTGCGCCTGGCCGCCGCGTGCCGGGGCAGTGGCTACCCTGAAACGCTGGCGGTGGGCGAAGCCGAGCATCGCGACCTGGCCGCTACGGTTACCCAGGCCCTGGGGCTGGGCGGGCGCAGCCTGGCGCTGGTGCTCAAAGACCGTGCTCAGGAGCTGCTAGGCGTCCTTGTTCTTGAATTGCAGCAAATGCCCACCGAAGTCGGCGAGCCGTTCCGCCGCTTCGTCGAAGAATTGTCCGGTGCCGCTGCCGTGGCCATCGAGACGCGCCAGCTGGTCGAAGCCCAGAAGCGCCTGCTGGACGCGATGATCAAGCTGCTGGCTGACGCCATCGATGCCAAGAGCCCTTATACCGGTGGCCATTGCGAGCGGGTGCCACAACTGGCGCAGATGCTGCTGGACAAGGCCGTCCAGGCCGACAGCGGCCCCTATGCCGATTTCACCATGAGCGAGGCCGAGCGTTACGAATTCCGCATTGCCGCCTGGCTGCACGATTGCGGCAAGGTCACCAGCCCCGAATACGTGGTGGACAAGGCGACCAAGCTGGAGACCCTGTACAACCGCATCCATGAAATCCGCATGCGCTTCGAGGTGCTCTGGCGCGACGCCGAGCTGGCCTACTGGCAAGGCCTGGCGGCGGGCGCGGACAAAGCGGCGCTGCAACGAGTGCTGGAGCAATGCCGCGCCGAGTTGCAGGACGATTTCGCCTTCGTCGCCAAGGCCAATATCGGTGGCGAGTTCATGCAGGATGAAGATGTCGAGCGCCTGCAGCGTATTGGCCAGCGCCGCTGGCTGCGGCATTTCGACAACCGCCTGGGCATTTCCCACGATGAGGCGCAGCGCCATGCCGGTGCCGCACCCGCGCCCTTGCCGGTGGCTGAGCCGCTGCTGGCCGACCGCCCTGACCACCAGGTGCCCTGGGGGCCGCGCAAGCCGCCAGTGGCCAAGGGCGACCCGCGCAACGTCTGGGGCTTCGACATGCGCCTGCCGGCCAATGCCAGCAACCATGGCGAGCTGTACAACCTGTCGATCCGCCGTGGCACGCTGAACGATGAGGAGCGCTTCAAGATCAACGAACACATCGTGCAGACCATCATCATGCTGACTGCGCTGCCGTTCCCGCATCAGCTGCGACGTGTGCCGAACATCGCCGGCAACCACCACGAGAAGATGGACGGCGGCGGCTACCCGCGGCGGCTGGGCAAGGATGACCTGGGGATTGCCGAGCGGGTGATGGCCATTGCCGATATCTTCGAGGCGCTGACGGCTGCGGACCGGCCATACAAGGCGGCGAAAACCTTGTCCGAGTCAGTGAAGATCCTGGTGTCCATGGCCCGTGACAACCACATCGATGGGCAGCTGCTGCGGCTGTTCCTCAGCAGCGGGGTACATAGGGAGTACGCCGGGCGCTTCCTGCGCGATGACCAGATCGACGAGGTGGACGTGGCCTACTGGCTGGCGCAGTTCTAAGGGCCCAGGTTACCAGGCCAGGATCGCGGCCAGCTCGACCGCGCACAGCGCGGTAACGCACACCGCCAGCAGCAGGTTCACCGTGATGCCAGAGGCGATGGTCTCGGCCTGCAGGCCGGTCACATGGCGCTGGTAGCTGCGCCGCAAGCGCAGCCAGGCGGCACCCGCGGCCAGTAGGCAAAGCACCGCCGGTGCCACGGCCAGCCAGCGGTGGTGCGGCACCCAGCGCAGGAAGAAACAACTGCACACGACCATCGCCAGGATGGTCCGGCGCCAGGCCAGCAGCGTACGTTCCGGCTGCAACCCGTCATCGGCGTGGGCGAGTTGAGGGTCAGGCATGGAAGAACACCGCATAGGCAAAGAACGCCATCACCAGCGACACGCCGATCGACAGCGCCGGGGCGATCAGCGGGAACGGCAGCGGGCGCTTCTGGCGCATCGCCCGTTCGACATTGAGCCAGCGGACAAAGGCCGGCAGGCTCAGCAACAAGGCCAGGCTGATCAACGCCACCGCCAGCAGGCGGCGGGTGCCGGGGCTGAAGATCTCGGCGGTGAACATGTCCACGGCGATGCCGCTGGCCAGCAGCGCCAGCGCGGTCCTGATCCAGGCCAGGAAGGTGCGCTCGTTGGCCAGGGTAAAGCGCGGGTCCGGTTCCTGGCCGTCGGCGAGGAGTTTGCTGGCCAGCCAGCCGCGTGAGGGCTCGGTGTTCTTGTTCAAGTGCAGTCGTCCTCCTCGGATAAGGTCGGTGGTCGCTCTTTTTGCGGCTGGCTCAGTTTGAGTGGCAAACCCTGTCAATGTCCATGGTTCGCCACCCACTGATGCTACTCGTACTCGGTTACGCCGCTGATATGCCGCCCGGCGACGTAGCCGAAGGTCAGCGCCGGCCCCAGGTTGATGCCGCCGGACGGGTACCAGCCGCCGAACACGCTGGCCATGTCGGTGCCGGCCGCGTACAGGCCGCTGATCGGCTGGCCGGCATCGTTCAGCACGCGGGCGTGGCCGTCGGTGCGCAGGCCAGCGAAGGTGCCGAAGCAGCCGGGCTGTACCTTCACCGCATAGAACGGCCCTTGCTCGATGGGCGCCACGCAGGGGTTCGGCCCCTTGTGCAGCGGGTCGCCCTGTTTGCGGTTGAACGGGGTCGAGCCACGGCCGAAGGCCGGGTCCTGGCCTTGGCGCGCATGCCGGTTGAATTCGGCGACCGTGGTGCTCAGCCCGGCGGGGTCGATGCCGCACGCCTGCGCCAGCTGTTCCAGGGTGGTGCCGCGCTTCAGGTAGCCGCTGCGCAGGTGCGGCCCCACCGGCAGGGGCGCCGGGCGTGCGTGGCCGAGGCCGAAGCGGCGCAGGAAGCGGTGATCGCAGATCAGCCATGAGCAGACTTCCTCACCCTCCGGCACGGCGGCGACCATGGCTGATACATAGTCGTAATAGCCATGCGCCTCGTTGACGAAGCGCTTGCCGTTGGCGAGTACACCGATGATGCCCGGCTTGCCGCGCTCGATGATGTGCGGGAAGTGGCCGACGCTGCCGTCGCGGTGCGGCACTTTCGACACCGGCGCCCAGGCTACGGGCGACTTGAGGTCGCTGGCCACCACGCCACCGGCTGATTCGCCCAGGCGCAGGCCATCGCCGGAGCAGGCCTGTGGGGGCAGGGCAAGGTTGTCGTGGCCGCTGGCATCGCGCGGGAACAGCTGTTGGCGACGTGCCGGGTCGTTGGGGAAGCCGCCTGCGGCCAGCACCACGGCCTGGGCGCGGATCGCCCGTTCGCCTTGCGCGGTTGCAACCACCGCCCCCAGCACCTTGCCGTCTTCCATCAGCAGGCCCTTGGCCGCCGTCGACTCGAACATCCGCACGCCCAGGTCGTCAGCCGACTTCGCCAGCCGTGCCACCAGCGCCACCCCATTGACCAGGTGCATCGCCCGGCCATGGCGGGCCAGGTGGTAGAGGTGGCGGGCGAAGCGTTTGCACACATGCAGCAACGCGCGCGGCGAGCGGGTCATGTTGAGGAAGGCGGCCAGGTCGGCGCCGGCCATGATCGGCATGCCCATGAACGAGGTCTCGCGCAGGGTCTTGCGCAGGCGCGGCAGCAGCGCCCCGAGCTGACTGGCATCGTAGGGCGCGGCAATCACCTGGTGGCCACCGAGGGCGGCGCCGGGTGTGTCGCCATGCATGTCGGGGATGCCGTTGCCGTCGGCGAACTGCAGGGCCGTGTGCTGCTCGAAGAAGGCGACCATGTGCGGGCAGGCTTCGAGGAATGCGTCGATACGCTCGGCGTCGTAATAGCTGCCCAGTTCGTTGCGCAGGTAGGTACGCGGCTGCTCGATGTCCTCGATGATGCCAGCGCGCCGGGCCAGCGGATTGCGCGGCACCCAGGCCCAGCCGCCGGACCAGGCGGTGGCGCCGCCGAGCACGGGGTCTTTCTCCACCAGGATGACCTTCTGCCCGTGCCAGGCGGCCGTGACCGCCGCTGCCAGGCCGGCCGCGCCGGAGCCGATGACCAGTACGTCGCAGTCGCTTGGGATGGGTTCGGCGGGCATTGCGGTATCTCCTGCATTATTATTGGAACACGATTCCACAATAGTCTTTGCACGCCGAGGGTACTGCAAGGCCAAGCGCCAACTTCTGGTCGATAACCGGACACTTCAATGCGTGGAGGCTGCAATGACTATCGACTGCATGGAATCATCTTCTAGAATTCGGCAAATTTTCAGGGATACGTGTCATGGCTGGTAGTCAGATCGAACGCGCCTTCAGTCTTGTAGAAAGCCTCACCGGTGAACCACACGGCTTGCCGCTGCAAACCCTGGCCGAGCGCCTGGACATTCCCAAGAGCGCCGCCCACCGCATGCTCACCGAACTGGTGCGCCTGGGTTACGTGCGGCAGAACCGCGACAACAGCCGCTATCAGCTGTCGGCCAAGCTGGTGGCGATGGGCTTTCGCTACCTGTCCAGCAGCGGTGCCGACATCATTCAGCCGATTCTCGATCGCCTGGCCCAGGACAGCGGCGAACTGGTGCGCCTGGGGGTAATCGAAGGCCACCGCCAGACCTGGATCGCCAAGTCGCAGGGGGCCCGTTCCGGGCTGCGTTATGACCCGGACATGGGGCGTGACGCGCCACTGTTCTATACCGCCTCCGGGCATGCCTGGCTGGCCAGCCTGAGCGATGAAGAAGCGCTGCAGATGGTGTTGCGCCAGGGCATTGCCGACCCGGCCCAGTTCGGCCCCAATGCACCCCGTTCGACCGATGAACTGCTGGCCTACCTGCACCGCGCCCGTGAACGCGGCTATGCCTGGGTCGAGCAGACCTCGGCCATCGGCACGTCAGCACTGGCCGCCGTGGTGCGTCGCCCGCAGAGCGACGAAGTGATCGGCGTGCTCAGCGTTGCCGGCCCCAGCGCCCGCCTGGCGCAAACCCGGCTGGCAGAGCTGGCGCCGCTGCTGCTGGCGGCGGCAGAAGAGCTGTCGGCGGCCAGCAGGGCGAGCGAACTGTTCGCCTGAAGTGCATTTCTGGTCGGTAATCGCACAGTCTGTGGGGTGGGTCGTTCTGAAAAGCTGAACTTGGTTCTACATTGTGCAGTGTCGATTGTGGAACTTGGTTTCATAATCGAAACCACAATAACGATAAGAGGACAGTGCATTGAACTCACCCCTACGAATCGCCCTGATCGGTGCCGGCATCATGGGCCGCCAACATTACCAGCACCTGCGCCGGCTGCCGCAAGCCCAGCTGTGCGCCGTGGCAGACCCGGGCCCTCAGGCCGAGGCGTTTGCCGCCGAATGCGGGGTTGCCTGCTTCGCCGATCACCGGCAGATGCTCGAGCAGGCCAGGCCCGATGCGGTGATCGTCGCCAACCCCAACAACCTGCACGTGGCCTGCGCCCTGGATTGCGTCGAGGCCGGTGTACCGGTGCTGGTGGAAAAACCGGTGGGCGTGCACCTGGATGAAGTGCGCAAGCTGGTCGAGGCCTCGCGCCGCCGTGGCGTGCCGGTGCTGGTCGGCCATCACCGGCGGCACAACCCGCTGATCGCCAAGGCCCATCAGGTCATCAGCGAAGGCAAGCTGGGCCGGCTGATCAATGTCACCGCGCTGTGGCAGCTGCAAAAGCCCGACAGCTACTTCGAAACGCCCTGGCGCCGTGAGCCGGGGGCGGGCTTTCTGCTCACCAACCTGATCCACGACCTCGACTTGCTGCGCCACTTGTGTGGCGAGGTGGTGCAGGTGCAGGCATTCACCCGCAACGACGTGCGCGGCTTCGCCAACGAAGACAGCGCCGCGGTACTGCTGCAGTTCGCCAACGGCGCGCTGGGCAGCCTGACCGGTTCCGACGCGGTGGCTGCGCCGTGGAGCTGGGAACTGGACTCCGGCGAAAGCCCGGTCTATCCGCGCCAGGACGGTCAGCCTTGCTACCTGCTGGCTGGCACCCAGGGCGCGCTGAGCATTCCGCAGCTCAAGCGCTGGCATTACGCCGAGGCTGGTTCTGGCTGGCACACACCGTTGCTGCAAAGCGAGGAAGCCATCCCCGCAGGCGAGGCGCTGACCTTGCAGTTGCAGCACTTCATCCGCGTCGCCCAGGGCATTGAAGCGCCGTTGATCGATGCCGCCGATGGAGGCCGCACCCTGGCCCTGATCGAAGCGATTCGCCAGGCCGCCGAAACCGGCCGGGCCTGTGCGCCAGAACTGATCGACTGATTTCCCGCCCTTAGGTAAATGACATGACCGACCGAGTTTTTTCCCTCGCCGCCCTGACGGTACTCGAACTGTCCCCGCCAGACATGGTGGAAGCCGCCGCCCGCGCCGGCTACAGCCATGTGGGCCTGCGCCTGGTGCCGGCCACCGAGCAGGAGCAGCACTTCCCGCTGGTGGCTGACGCCGGCCTACGCCGGCAGACCCAGGCGCGCCTGCGTGACACCGGCATCAAGGTGCTCGACCTGGAAATCCTCCGCCTCAAGGCCGACACCTGCGTGGCCGATTTCGAAGCGATCCTGGCGGTCGGTGCGGAACTGGGCGGTACCGAGCTGCTGGTGGCCGGCAACGACCCGGATGAAGCGCGCCTCACCGCGCACTTTGCCGAGCTGTGCGACCTGGCCGCCGGCTATGGCATCCACCCGCACCTGGAGTTCATGCCCTGGACCGACGTGCGCGACCTGCGCCAGGCCATGCGCGTGGCGGCCAACGCCGACCGGGCCAATGGCTGCGTGCTGGTCGATGCCTTCCATTTCAACCGCTCGCGTTCTTCGCTGGGCGACCTGGCGCAGTTGCCGGCGCACTGCATGCGTTATGCCCAGTTGTGCGATGTCGCCGGCCCGGTGCCGGCCGATATGGACGAGATCCTGCGCCAGGCGCGCAATGAACGGCGTTTCCCGGGGGAGGGCGATGCCGACCTGGTGGGGCTGTTGCGGGGCTTGCCGGCGAGCGTGCCCTTGAGCCTGGAGATTCCCACCCGGCAGTTGATGGAGCAGGGCATCAGTGGTGAGCAGCGGGCGCGCATGGCGCTGGAGAAGGCCAAGGCCGTACTCGCTAGAGTCTGAGCTCATGGCACGGCTACACCCGTGATCGCCGCCGACCAGCCGGCTCTTTAACTTCCAGGCGCGCGCTGTGCGGGTGGGAGCCGCGCTTGCCGGCGACGGGGCACGATGCGGCCCCAACCTTGTTGCGTTTGCCATGGGTTGACAGCGATCACTCTCGAACGGCTGGTTTCGACCCAAAGCAGACGTCAAGGACTGAAACAACCGTTCCAGGAGTTCCGAAACTTGAGCCTTTCGGTGGCCATCCGGGCTCGTCGCAAGCCCGGCGCCACGTGACATTACTGGGGAACGGCAGCGGTAATGATCACTTCCACCAGCAGCTGTGGATCTGCCAGCTTCGCCTCGCCGCAGGCTCGCGCCGGTGCATGGCCGCTGGGTACCCAGGCATCCCATACGGTATTCATCTCGTCAAAGTCCGCCATGTCGGCCAACCAGATAATGGCCTGAAGCAGGTGCTGGCGAGTGGTGCCGGCCTCATCGAGCAGTGCATCGACCCGCGCCAGGGCTTCTAGGGTCTGTTCCGCCACCGTCTGGCCGGTCTCGCCGACCTGGCCGGCAAGATAGACAGTGTCGCGGTGGATCACGATCTGGCTCATGCGCGGGTTGATCTGTTTGCGCTGAATGGTCATGGGTCAATCTCCTTGGGTCAGAAACGGCGTGAGGAAAACGCGTCGAGCCATGCAGGCGCTGTTCCTTCGATGAGTTGGCTTACCAGTTGCCCTGTTACCCCCGCCAGTGTCAAGCCAAGGTGCTGATGACCAAAGGCGTGAATCAGGCGCGGTTCGTTCGGCGAGACGCCAATGACCGGTAGCGAGTCCGGCAGCGACGGGCGAAAGCCCAGCCAGCGCCTCGCCACTGGCTGGCGAAGGCCAAGCACGCAGCGTACCCGTTGCTCCAGGTACTCGTAGCGCCGGGGGTTGGCTGGGTCATTGATTGAACCCAGCTCCACGGTGCCGGCCACGCGCAGGCGACCCGCCATGGGAGTCATGTAGAAGGCGCTTTCGACCGGGCAGCAGGGGCGTTCGAGCAAGGTATCTTCCAGGTCGAACTCGATATGGTAGCCACGCTCGGTATCCAGCGGGATGCGATCGCCCAGTTGCTGCGCGAGGGAGGCAGACCAGGCTCCGCCGCAGAGCACCACGCGTTCGGCGAGCAGGCTGTGGCCATCGGTGCAGTCCAGTTGCAGTGCGTTGCTGCGCCGAACAAGGCGCTGCACGGTACTGAAACACAGGGTACCGTCGTGCAGCAGTGGCGCAGCCAAGTCTTCGAAGAACCGCTGTGGATCATCCAGATGGGAGGATTTGGGGAAGAGGATGCCGCCGACCGTCTTGCCGGCGAGCGCGGGCTCAAGTGCTTCGAGTTCGTCGCGGCTCAAGCGCTGTTGAGGGATGCCGAAGCTGTCACGCAGCGCATAACCGCCGTCGGCGCCGCGCAGGCTTTCCAGGCTGGAGTAGGCATAGATGCAGCCTTTATGGCGCAGGTGCTTTTCGGCCACAGGCGCCTCATCCAGCAGTGGTGCATACCCTTCGTAGGTGTGTTGCAGCAATTGTGCAAGGGCCGTCGCGTTGCGCTGGAAATGATGAGGCCGGCACTGATTCAGGAAGCGGACAAGCCAGGGCAGCAAACGCGGCAGGCGAGACCACCGAACCACAAAGGGCGAGTCCGCCGAGAAGAGCAGGCGTGGTATGTCGCGCAGTAGGCCAGGTTGTGCGATAGGCATGCAGCCGTAGGGTGCGAATGTGCCCGCATTGCCATAGGAGGCACCTGCAGCGACCGCATCGCGTTCCAGCAACACCACCTGATAACCCCGGCGGCGGAGCCACAAGGCAGTGGCAACGCCAACCGCACCGGCACCGATTACAGCGACTTCACAACGCTCTGGCATCTTCATCTAGGCTTCAGACCCTGTCGAACATATGCAAATGGCCTTGCTGCGCGAAACGGGCAATGACGTCCAGGGCCTGGACGAGCTGCTCGCGCGACTTGGCCGCGGAAAGGTTGATGCGCACCGCATTGGGCGACTGGTCATGGCGCAGGCTGAACGCCCCGCCGGGCAGTAGCCCGACGCCATGCTCCCGGCAAAGGCGGGCGAAACGTGACGCGCTCCAAGGTTCAGGCAGCTGCAGCCAGGCATGTGTGCCAACATCGCTGGCCTGGAAATGCAGGCCCTTGAGGTGCTCTGCGAGCAAGGCCTGGCGTTCGCGCAACTCCTCGCGCTGATGGGCAATCAGTGCCTCGCTGACGCGATCCTCGATCAAGCGTGTCGCGATCAGCGCGTTAAGCGGCGAAATGCTCCAGCAGTCGATGCGCAAGGTAGTGGCGATGTTCTGCACCTGTTCGGGCGGCGCGACGACGAAGCCGATGCGCAGGCCCGGTGCGATGCATTTGGAGAGGGCGGTGACATAGAACGTCCGCGCAGGGCGGCGCAACATGAACGTCTCGTCCCTACGCTCGAGCAAGGGGCGATAGACATCGTCCTCGATCAGCCAGAGTTCGTCGTGCGGTGCAAGTACTTCAAGGAGCTCTGCACGACGTTGCGCGTCGAGGGTGATGGCGGTCGGGTTATGGATCGACGGCACGAGGAACAGCACCCGTGGTGCGTAGGTCGCGATAGCCTCGCCCAGGGCTCGAGGGTTCATGCCTCGCTCATCCCCCTCTACGCCAACCAGGTTCAGCCCCAATGACCGGCACAGGGCGTTGATGCCCTGATAGGTAATGCTGTCGGCCAACACGGTGTCACCTGCCACTGTCATGGCGCGCAAGATGCAGGCGATGCCGTGCTGGGCCCCTTCGGTGATCACCACATTGCTCGGTTGAGCGGGTACATCCAGTGCACGCAACCAGGTCGCCGCGGCTTCTCGCGCCCAGGACATGCCTTCGGAGGGGTGATACTCCTTCATCCCGGCAAAGCGCGGGTCGCTGGCCAGGCGCGGCAGGAGGGTGGCCAGAGCCTGGGTGTAATCATCGGTAGCGGGGCGGTTGACGCTGAGGTCGATCATGCCGGGGGCATCGCTTGGCGCCGACTGGAACTGCACCTGCACCTGGCGCGGCACCGCAACCTGGGTGCCCCGGCCTGGACGACTCTCGACCAGGCCTTGCTCCTGCAGCACGGCCATGGCGCGGGTCACGGTGGTGATGTTGATGCCCAGTTCGCCGGCCAGCTCGCGATGGGGTGGAAGCCGTTCGCCCGGACGCAGGGCGCCACTGCGAATGGCTTCGGCAAGGGAGGAGGCCAGTTGCGCGTAGAGTGTTTCGGCGCTGTCGCGCTGCAGCAGCGTATCCGTCTTTAGGGCAGCAAGTAGCTCTTTGAATGGGCTCATGGCCTGATTTTTCCTTGTGCTTATCCTGTGCACAGCAGGATAAGAGCTGGGCTTGTCCTGTATTGTCACCCATGACAAACGATATTGACAAGATAAATATGGGTTGATAGCTTCGAGTTGTACTGCTTGTCATGCATTACAATAATACGAACCCCTACGGTAGGAATTCGCCATGACAGATCAGCCGTTCCACAACCTGGCGCGCAGCCCGCTTGCATTGCTTCCGCTTCCAGGGGGCCATGGCAGGCGCCCAGAATATCCGGCGTCGCATCACATTTCATCATCCGATGTCTCGTTCGGCGAGGCTCGCTTGTACGGCAACACGCAGGATCAGGAGGTGCACCCATGAGCCATTCGCTGAAGCTGGATGAACCGCGTGAGCGCCGGCTGAGTGGCGCCTTGCGCCAGCGGCACATCACCATGATTTCGCTGGGCGGCATCATTGGCGCCGGCCTGTTCGTTGGCAGCAGTGCAACCATTGGCGCGATCGGCCCCGCAGCGTTTCTCAGCTATCTTGCTGCCGGCATCGTGGTGATGCTGGTCATGCGCATGCTCGGTGAAATGGCGGTGGCGATACCGGGCGTTGGATCGTTTACCGAGTACGCGCGACTGGGGCTGGGCAATTGGGTCGGTTTCACCAGTGGCTGGTTGTACTGGTACTTCTGGGTCATTGTCGTGGCGGTGGAGGCGGTGGTTGGAGCCGACATATTGAAGCAATGGATCCCGCTGCCCGCCTGGGCCATCGGCCTGAGCCTGCTGGCAATCATGACCGCCATCAATTGTCTGTCGGTGAAGTCCTATGGCGAGTTCGAGTACTGGTTCGCATCACTCAAGGTGTTCGCCATCATCGTGTTCATTGGCCTGGGTTGTGCCTATCTGTTCGGATGGGCGCCTAGCACCGGCGCCTTGCTGGACAACCTGGTCAACGACCGCGGCTTCATGCCCTACGGCATCAGCGCCGTGCTCGCCGGCGTGCCAACAGTGATCTTCGCGGTGGGCGGCGCAGAAATCGCTACCATCGCTGCAGCCGAATCGGATGACCCTTCCAAGAGTGTCGCTGCGATGACCCGCTCGGTGATCTTTCGGGTGATCACGTTCTACGTCGTCTCTATTCTGCTGATCGTCTGTATCGTGCCCTGGGGCAGTATCGAGGCAGGTCATTCACCTTTCGTCACCGCCATGGAAGTCATGCATGTACCGGGTGCGACGCTGATCATGGAAGCCGTGGTTCTGGTTGCCGTGCTGTCGGCGTTGAACTCGGGGTTGTATGTGTCTTCGCGCATTCTGTTCGGCCTCAGCGAGCGTGGCGATGCGCCGGCTGCATTGTCGCAACTGACCGGGCACCGGGTACCGCGCTTGGCGGTATTGCTGAGCAGTGTGATTGGCTACATTGCCATCGCCGCAGCGATCGCGTCACCGCAAGGTGTTTTCCTTTTCCTGGTGAACGCCTCGGGCGCCATCATGTTGTTTGTCTACCTGGCCATCGCGATCGCTCAAGTGCGGCTGCGCCGTCAACTGGAGCGCGAAGCGCCACAGCGCCTGACGCTGCGCATGTGGCTGTTTCCCGGTCTGTCCTACGCGGTTATCGCCGCCATCGTCGGGGTGCTGGTGGCCATGGCGTTCCAGGAAGGGCTGCGCACGCAATTGCTTGCCAGCCTGGTCAGCCTGGCGGTGGTTTCGACGGCGCATTTGTTGGTGCGCAAGCGCCGGTTGCACGCCGGGCCGCGTGACACGCGCGTTGCATAATCGCACCGTCGGATCGAAACCCCGCCAACTGGCGGGGTTTTCTCATGAAGCGTCATTGCAAATCAGTCACTCGCGACTGGCAGCTATCGACCCATTGCTGCCTCTCGTGACGGGTAGCAATAGTGGACTCATGTCATCTAGCTATGGTCTCGGTCCCGCATGATAAAGTTCTCGTGGAAATCATTTTTTGAAGTCCCTTACCGAGTACTTGGATTACGTTTACCCCGACGGGCCTTTATATCCTCGTGCGCGCCCCGTGCTAAAGCACGTGCTCGGCAACTTCAGGCATGGATACGCAGTGATTTCATGCCCATTCGTGAAGAGCGCTCCACTGCTGTGATCTTCTACCGACCAACCAACAATCTGCTATCCGAAAACGCCCAACAGGCCGCGCATCGGCTATTCGAAGCGATCGATCCGCTGATAGAAGATCCATGAACTGTTGCTGGCATTCGCCGTCTTGTTTGGCATTTTTGACTACTCCACGGTTCCGGTCACGGCGAGCCTACTGGGTAGCCGGTTGGGTCTACGGAATTTAGGGCTATCGCTTGGTCTACTCTCTGCCGGGCACGCCATCGGCGGTGCATCCGGCGCATTTTTCGGAGGGTGGATATTCGATCACGCGGGTGAGTACGTTACCTTATGGTACGTCTCCATCATGCTTGCCGGCCTGGCAGCAGCTTTGATCATCCTATTGAAAGAAGAAAGGGAGCCTGCCGGTACCATTCAGGCTCAGGACGCTTAGTTTTCAGGCACTGAGCGAGACCCCAGCTAATCGCTTCCCTTCATAGCGTCCACTTCCAATTCAAACATGTCAGTACAGGAAAGCCTCTTAGCCTCAGCTACTTCCGCTTGAAGGCATCACGACGAGACTCGCGTTCGTGAAGGAAACGATCGCTGATCAGCGCTTCCAAGTCCTCGCGTTCCACAGCGTTGCCGCAGTGAGGACAAACGCTGGCCACACCCACATCATGGCCGCAGGCGCGGTGCACGAAATGCACGGCCAATCCCTCATCCGGGTTTTTGCACCACTTCTCGCCCCAGGCGCGCAGCGCGTAAATCACAGGATAGAAGTCCCAGCCCTTGTCGGTCAGATGATATTCGTAGCGCAGCGGCTTCTCGCTGTAGGGCCGGCGTTCGACCAGGCCATTTGCCTCCAGCGCTTTGAGCCGCGAAGTCAGCATCTGGGGCGTAGCGGTGGTCTGGATCTGCATTTCCTCGAAGCGTGTCGCGCCCATGTACAGCTCACGCAGGACCAAAATGGTCCATTTGTCGCCCACTAAATCCATCGAGCGTGCCACCGGGCACACCGTATCGCTTGTCACGTCCAGCCTCGACATCACGCTGCTTTCTCCACAGAAACTATTGTTTTCATAGTAACCCAGCGTGATTAACCATGTCGCATGGATTAACGCTCAAAGCCTCATTCTTATTGACACTATGATTTTCATAGTTAGCATGAGGCCTATGCGGCTTGCGCTGTCGCAGCGCGGCATTTGTCGGTATAGCAAACGTCCCAGAACGCCTCTCTCACCTGGAGCACCATCATGACCCATCCTGTGTATGCCTCGGAGCGGACCGCTCTGCTGCTGGTCGACCCCTACAATGACTTCCTGTCCGATGGCGGCAAGCTTTATCCCATGCTCAGAAGCGTCGCGGACGAGGTTCAACTGCTCGACAACCTGCGCAGGACCGTTGCCGCCGTTCGGGCACAAGCAATTCAGGTGTACTACGTGCCTCATCGGCGCTGGCAGCCCGGCGACTACACCCGCTGGGATCACCCCAATCCCACCCAACGCCTGATCCAGGAACGTCACACCTTTGCCAAGGGCTCCTGGGGCGGCGAATGGCATCCCGACTTCGTGCCACAGGAGGGCGACATCATCATCCAGGAACACTGGGTACAAAGCGGGTTCGCCAATACCGACCTCGATTTCCAGCTGAAGCAACGAGGCATCACACACTTGATCGTCGTCGGCCTGCTGGCGAACACCTGCATCGAATCGACCGCACGCTTCGCCATGGAGTTGGGTTATCACGTCACGCTGGTACGCGATGCGACAGCCGCCTTCAGCAAGGAAATGATGCACGCGGCGCACGAACTGAACGGGCCGACGTTTGCGCACAGCATCGTCGACACCCACGGGCTCGTACAGACTTTGCAACAGCAGTGAAGAGGCTACGCATGTCTGCCTCTAGCGCATCGCCAATGGGGGTTTCCAGCCGCCTTGCCACACTCATGGCCATGTGCTGCGCGCTGGCGGTCTCGACTATCTACTACCACCAGCCGCTTCTGCCGCAGATGGCAGCGTCGTTTGGCATGGCGCCGACACAGGCCGGCCTGGTCGCCACGCTGACGCAGCTTGGCTATGCGCTAGGCCTGCTGTTCATCGTGCCACTCGGCGATTGCCGACAACCACGCCAACTCGCGCTGCTGGCCATCGCGGGAAATGCCGTTGCCTTACTTCTTTGCGCGGTATCACCGACTTTCATGATGCTGTGCATAAGCAGCCTTCTGGTCGGGGTGACGGCGATCACTGCGCAGCTCATCATTCCCTGTCTGTCGGGGTTGGCCACTCCGGCTGAGCGAGGTCGAATCGTAGGGAGCCTGCTCAGCGGCCTCTCGGCAGGCCTGTTACTGGCCCGCATGCTCGGGGGCTTCGCCGGTGCACATGCGGGGTGGAGAGTCGTCTTCGTGCTGGCCTCGCTCAGCGATGTCCTACTGCTGTTCATCGTTGCCAAGCGCCTGCCCGCCACCGCGAGTCTGCAGACGATAAGCTACGGGCGGCTCCTGGGTTCGTTAGGCAGCCTGGTCAAACAGGAAAGCGTGCTGCGTTACTGCGCGGCGAGCGGCCTATTGATGTTCGCTGCATTCAGTGCGCTGTGGGCTTCGCTTGCCGCGCTATTGGCACAACCTCCATACGGACTCGACTCCGCTACCATTGGTCTGTTTGGCCTGGTCGCGTTGTTGGGCATCGTCGCGTCACCTTGTATTGGCACGCTTACCGATCGCCTGGGCAGGCACACCATGGTTCTAGCCGGCGCGATGACCCTCGTCCTGGGCTTCGCCTGCATAGCAGCGGGCGGGCAACATCTTGGCTGGCTGATCCTCGGCATGGTGCTGCTCGACCTAGGCAATCGTGCCGGGCTGGTTGCCAACCAGGCACGCGTATTCACCCTGAGGACGGAGGCCAGAAGTCGGCTAAATACCGTATTCATGGGGTCGTATTTTCTGGGGGGAGCGATCGGCGCCGCATTGGGGAATTATGGCGTGCACCAGGCCGGCTGGATCGGCCTTGCCACTGTTGGCATTCTGCTGTCTTTAGCGGCCACAGTTATCAATGCGCTTGCACCCCGTGAATCGAGCTCGACGATGGGTGAGGTACGCCCATGAGCGATTAAAAGACGACTCGACAGCGCATCTTTTGCTGGTTTGCTTAGGCTTCCAGCCATGCCGTAAGCTGGCATTCAACTCCCGGGCGGGCGCAACACTCACCCAACAATCGAGACATCCAATCCGCTTGGCTCCCCATCAAGCTCTCATAACTGGGTGGGGATCCTGCGTCGTGTTTCGTTCGCCCCTACTCGAACACGGAACGGGGGACCAACTTTCGTGCTAGAGCGAAGCCCACTCTTCGCGATACTGAACCAGGAAATCCACAAAAGCGCGCACCCTCTGCGGGATATGACGACCGTGAGGGTACAACAACGTGTACGGCCTCGATCGCCCGCTAAACGGTTTCAAGACTTCGACGAGTCGCCCATCAGCGAGCTCTTGTTCCACGATGAATTTGTAGGTTTGGAATAATCCGGCACCGTTCCTGGCAAGTGTCACTCCGCCCAGCACGTCGTCGGAACAGGAATAGCCTCCAGCAGTGAATACCTCACGCTCTCGACCGTCCTCTTGGAACAGCCAAGAGATACGCCGCCCGCTACTCGGAAGCTCAAATTGAATGCATTCATGCTGGTCCAGGTCCTGCAAAGTCTGCGGTGCCTCGACCTTCTGCAGGTAGGCTGGAGACGCTACGACAACCAACTTTGCATCCTCCAGTAACCTCGCAATCATCGTGGAATCAGGCTGAGCTCGTACCCGAATCGCCAGGTCGTACCCTTCTGCAACAAAGTCGATATTTCGATTACCGAGGTGGATATCAACGGTTACCTCAGGATATAGCTCCCGAAATTTTGGCAGCAAAGGCAGGATGCGGTGGTGCCCATAAGTCGTGGGCAGGCTGATACGAAGGCGGCCTGAAGGCGTTGCTTGAGCGCCCATAACTGCCTGCTGGGCCTCTACCAGTTGCGTGAGCGCCTGGCTGCACTGCTCGAAAAAATCCTTTCCCGCATCGGTCAATCGAATGCTTCGCGTTGTCCTTGCGAACAGCCGTGAGCCCAGCCTTTGTTCCAAGCGAAGGATCGACCTGCTCACTGCGGCCGGAGTAACGCCAGCGAGCTGAGCTGCGGCAGTAAAGCTGCCCGCTTCTGCGGACAGGCAAAACAGCTCAATACTTCCCAACTGCAGATCGTCAAAATGCCGCTTCATAGGATTTATCCGTACAGGGGCTGGTAGAAGGCTTGTTGTCGGACTGCAGTAGACGGTTGCGCGGACCGGAGAACGCTGCTTGACATTTAGACTGTTCGGTCTAATTATCCCTAGATGGACATTCCAATGAAAGCCCCCAGGCGCGGGCGCCCTCCAAAAATCTCGCGTAGCGATCCCGATACTCGGCGTGCATTGATCCGCTGTGGCGTGGAGCTGCTGACCGAGCAAGGATTCAACACTACTGGTATTGAACAGGTTCTCAAACGGGTCTCCGTACCGAAAGGCTCCTTCTATCACTATTTCGACAGCAAGGATGCCTTCGGGCGTGAGGTCCTCGCTGAATACGGAAATTTCTTTGAGCGCCGCCTGCGCCGGATCCTGCTCAACCCCCATCGAGAACCGTTGGAGCGCATCGAAGATCTGCTGCAGGAGTCGCTCATCGGCATGGAAAAGTACAACTGGCGTCGCGGCTGCCTGGTAGGCAATCTCGGCCAGGAAGTGACTTTGCTGCCCGATGATTTTCGCGATCAGATAGAGAAGATTTTTCGAGTTTGGGAGGCACTACTCAGCCAATGCCTCCAGGAAGCGCAGGCCAACCAATCGATAGCCCGGTCTGTGGAGTGCCAACAACTGGCAGCTTTTTTCTGGATTGGCTGGGAGGGCGCAATCACGCGCGCACGTCTCTGCGAAAGTGGTCACCCACTATCGATCTTCGTCAGGGGATTTCTCGCCGGCATTGCCCGGTGAGTTTTTATCGTCGATTACTAGACAACCGGTCTAAAAGGAGTCGCTATGTTCAATGCTGTCGTTGTGGAGAACCAGGAAGGCGCTAAGCAGGCACATTACAGAGAGCTATCAGATGACCAATTGCCAGCCGGCAGTGTCACCGTTGCGGTGTCTCACAGTACGCTGAACTACAAAGATGCCCTTTGCATCACAAGCCGCAGTCCTATCGCCCGGCACTTTCCCATGATTCCTGGGATCGATTTTGTAGGGGTAGTGGAGCGCAGCGAAGACAGCCGCTATCGCGAAGGCGACGCTGTTTTACTCAACGGCTGGGGTGTTGGGGAAAGTCATTGGGGCGGACTATCCCAGAAGGCCCGGGTAAGCGCAGATTGGCTGATTTCTTTGCCGCAGGGGATGACGCCGCGTAACGCCATGGCGATAGGCACCGCAGGTTATACATCCATGCTTAGTCTAATCGCCCTGGAGCGCGCCGGGCTAAGGCCTGATGCAGGGCCTGTTTTGGTAACCGGGGCGAATGGTGGCGTCGGCAGCATTGCCGTAGCGCTGCTGGCCGCGCGTGGGTATGAGGTCATTGCCTCGACCGGCCGGTTAGATGAGGCAGACCACTTGGTCCGGCTGGGCGCGACGGAAGTGATTGATCGAAACACGTTATCTTCACCGGGTAAGCCGTTGGGCAAAGAGCGCTGGACAGCGGCGATTGACTCGATAGGAAGTCATACCCTTGCGAACGTATGTGCTCAGACCAAAGCCGACGGCTGGGTTGCCGCGTGTGGCCTGGCACAGGGCATGGAGTTCCCGGCTACGGTAGCCCCCTTCATTCTGCGGGGGGTGAGCCTCTTGGGGATCAACAGCGTCACACGTCCATATGCCGAGCGAGTCGAGGCATGGGCTCGGCTAAACGCGGAGCTTGATCTGTCGATTCTGGAGCAGTTAACAAGCGAAGTACCACTATCAGAAGTCATCCCTGTTGCAGATGACCTATTGGCTGGAAGGATTCGCGGGCGCCTCGTTGTTGATACCAGCATTTAATCCATAGCCCAAGCACACTCGCTGCTTTCAAAGAGGCCAGCCCTCTGCGTTGGGGGCTGGATCGCTGTCAATGTGAAATACCAACCGGAGCACGTGCCAATGAGGGATGCTCAAAAGGATGTACTGGACGCTTTCGATAGAGTGACGCTCATCGAGGCGGCAACCCCGAACGACTGGCGGACTCCAATCTAACCATGCACGACTTACTGCCGCTGCAGCTGCGCGACTCGGCTTGGACTGCGAACTGGTCCTCGGCAGGGTAGTGCCGCGGCATGATGCAGAGTACGAAAACAACGGCAACGTTCTGCTTGATAAGATCTATGGCGCCAAGCTCCATGTACTCCCGCAAGGAAAAAAGGCAGCCGAGTTCGCAGCTAAAAGAATCCAGCTGCTGATCGAAGAGGGCAAGAAACCCTACCTGATCCCTATGGGGGGATCGTCACCTCTTGGCGCGCTGGGTTACGCCAGATGCGGTGATGAGATAATGCAGTATGAACGGGATAACGACATCCGCTTCGAGAAGGTACTTCTGCCTAACGGCAGCTCGGGTACTCACGCGGGTCTAGCCGCAGGTTTCGTCACGCGTGGACGATCCCCGACGATTATTCGATCCTATTCAGTGTTGGGAGAGCAAGAACAGGCGGTGCAGCAAACCCTGAAGCTCGCTAACGACGCGCTGGCATTGGTCGGGGCCTCAGAGATCGCGCCCAATCAGATCGATGTAGATGGGAATCACCGGGGAGAGGGTTATGGAATTCCGACGGCTGAGGCTCTTGAGGCAATTGCTTCCCTAGCTCAATCCGAAGGCATCCTGCTTGATCCGGTTTACTCTGCAAAAGCCTTTGCCGGCATGCTTCATGATATTGCTGCAGGAGGCTTCGTCGAGGGGGCTAACCTACTGTTCCTGTTTACAGGCGGCGGACCAGGCGTTTATGCCTATCGCAGTGCATTCGATTTCTGAGCAACCAGCCTTCACAGGAAACTGCTCATCACCGGAATGTGCTGGTGATGAGCATTCTGTCAATCAATGACCTGCGCTCTGACCGCCGTCGACGTGCAGGATCTCGCCGGTGACGAACGAAGCGCTGTCCAAGTAGAGAATCGCTTGAACGATGTCGTTGATCTCGCCCATGTGGCCGACGGGGTGCAGCTTGCCCAGGGCATCGTGAGTTTCGGCGCCATGCATAGGGGTCTTGATGATGCCAGGCGACACGGCGTTAGCGCGGATGCCTCGTTTGGCATACTCAATTGCGATCGATTTGGTGGCAGCGTTGATGCCACCTTTGGTGAGCGATGCCATTACCGAAGGAACGCCGTCGATTGCGTGGTCAACCAGGCTGGTGGTGACGCTGACCACATGCCCGCTACCATTCTTTTCCATTTCCGCGATGGCGAGTTGGGAGATGTAGAAGAAGCCGCTCATATTGGTCGCAACGACCTGCGCATAGTCTTCTTTGGTGTAGCTGGTGAACGGCTTGGCAACAAAAATCCCGGCATTGTTGACGAGCGTATCGATGCGCCCGAAGCGGGCCACGGCTTCGCGCACAACTCGTTTCGCTGTGGCCGGATCCGCAATATCACCGGCAACAGTCAGGATATCTGGATCGGTCGATGGTTGAATGGAGCGCGAGGTCGCTACCACTTTGTGGCCGAGGGCTCGGAACCCTTCCACTACACCTGCACCAATGCCTTGAGATGCGCCAGTTACGATGATGACTTTTTGAGAATTGCTCATGATATTTCCTCTACGATGGATTAAATTTTCAGTTAGACGAAGCGGCTTGTGCCGCCTGTCTTAACACTTGCTCGTAATACTCAACAGACTGTGAGCCTGCGACGACTTGCCGATTGTTCAGTACCATTGCGGGTACAGAGTTGATGCCGCGATCCAAGTAAAAATTTTCGAGCGCTCGGACTTCATCGGTGAATTGCCCGCTTTCAAGTACTACCTGCGCTTGCTGGGCGTTCAAACCGACTTTCTGAGCCAACGCCACCAACGTCTGGTGACTGCTAGGGTTTTGTCCGTTCACGAAGTAAGCCTCAATCAGCGCTCGGTGAAGCTCGCTTTGGAGCCCTTCATTCGCTGCCCAGAACAGCAGGCGATGTGCATCATGGGTATTGAAAAAGTGAGTTCGTCTTTGGAGATTGAACTCAAAGCCGAGCTCCCATCCTCTTTCAACAACCATCTGATTACGTGCCGCCACCTGCTCCGCAGTTCTTCCGTACTTGCGAATCATGTGCTGGATGGCGTCCTCACCTTCGGCAGGCATATCGGGATTGAGCTCAAACGGTTTAAACGTCAACTCGACGTCGATTTCGTCGGCTACGTTGGCGATGGCTTGGACCAAGGCAGTCGAGCCCAGTGCGCACCAGGGGCAGACGACATCAGAAACGAAGTCGATTTTTACCGTGTGCTTCATGGCTTTGACTCCGACAATTGCTTTCTGTACTCGGTAGTCGTAATGCCGGAGTAGCCCCAGTTATCAGTGTCGACTTCTTCGATCACGATGTGGGTCAACTTAGGGTCTTTATGAAGCACGCGCTCCATCGTTTCAGTAATTTCTTTTATTACCTGAGTCTTTTGCTCTCGGGTAACACCATCACGAGTGATGCGGACGCTGATGAATGGCATGGGAAGTTCCTCTATCAAGTGTGCATTTGGGTGATGAGCAGTTGATGGAGAAACTTTAAGATTTCAGAGCAAACTGATAAATATGCCCTGAGGTACTTCATTTGTGACCTCGTGTATCGAATCACGGGGCACAACGCAGCGATGCTTGCGCTAGACCCTCGATGGCTGGCGGAGGTGGACATGGTGCCTTCGATGCTCCGCGGCTGGATCGGTCTGGCCGGGGCCTACGACTTTCTGCCCATCGCAAACCCGGAGGTGAAACCGGTTTTCTACTTTCCGAATTCGCCACCCGACTCCCAACCGATCAACCACGTTAGCGCCAAGTCGCCCCCTGCGCTGTTAATAGCCGCGAAGGACGATACGCTGGTCAATCCCGCGCGCAACACGGGAGGCATGGCCCGACGCTTGCGGGAGCGGGGTGTGCTCGTGCGCGAGCTCTATTTCGCAAGGCCAAGCCACGGGACATTGATTGCGGCGTTCTCCCGCCCTATGCGATGGCTGGCGCCGGTCCTGGATGAGGTGGTGGCGTTCATTCATGGGCAAAATCCAGCATCGGAAATCTCTGACGACAGATGAAGCGCTTGTGCCCAGTGCGCATCTTCTTTCTGGAAACGTGAAGACACGTTCGGGGCGAAAATTGCCTTCATCGAACGGGGCTATCGGCCGTAGTCCGCATTCCAAGCATCGAAAGCTTGCATCATCCTTTGTCTGGTCGACAGATCGGCAGGTATCAAATGCTCGATTCGCAGCGACTCTACAGTGATGTCCAGGGGTAGCCCGAAGGTCGTGAAGGTAGAGAGAAAACTCAATTCGCCATCTGCGGTGCGCACTCGTGTCAGCAGCACGGGGTTGCCAGTCTCTGCGTGCAAGGCCATGCCCGGTGGCGGGAGGCTGCTAAGGCGCTCTGCGAGCGCAGGGCTGCTGACTGACTCCCTGGCCGCGCGTTGCCACGCGGCAGCACGGATCTCCTGGGCATTGACCAGGCGATCTCCCAGGCCGCCGGGGCATAGCAGCGTTTCCAGCAGGTTGAGGCCTGATGACAGGTCCTGCTCCACACCCGCCAGCGCCAACAGCAGCCCCGTGCTCACGTTGGCGGCAGTGATATCCCAATTGCTGTCAATAACGATGGCAGGCGCCGGATTGTTTGCCTGCAGGATATGTTCGAGGGCGGTGTGCACCACACCCATAGCGGGCGCATCGAGTGGTGTCGCGGTGTAGCGCGGCGCGTATCCAGCGGCTAGAAACACTTCGTTGCAGTGATCCAGTGGCGCCCCAAGGGTCGACAGTAAGGCATGCAAGGTGCCGGGGCTGGCTTTGGCACGCCCGGTTTCCACACAGCTGAGGTGGCGCTGTGAAACCCCGGCCATCAGTGCCAGGTCAAGCTGGCTGAGCCCGGCCTGGCGGCGCAGGTGGCGCACATGCTGGCCCGCCGTTGTGGCCGGTGCGGGGGATTTTTGATGGAACAGTTGGTAACTCATGCGTCGTCTCTAGCCCGTCCTTGCGCTCGGGCTCAATGACCTCAGAGGTCATTGAGCGCCAACAATCCTATCCCTACTGTGCCAGGAAAACCTATCAGGGACATGATCATGGCACTTCGTTTTTTTGCGCTGGCATCGTTGGTGCTCTTTTCGATTTACAGCGGCTGGGCGATGTTGATTGCTGAACAATCGCTGCTGGCCTTCGGGCGCGAGCTTGTTTCGCAACCTGATAAAGCCCAGGTGAACGGTGCCTTGAACGTCTACGCGCTGTGCGTGGTTGTGCTGTTCCTCAAGATGTTTGCGGTCTCCTGTTACCAAGGTTGGTTCAGACTGCGACACCGGGCATTCACCAACATAGAGGACGCCGCTGTTTTCAATCGGGTTGCCCGTGAAGCAGAGCTTGCACAAGTGATTCGGGCGAGCAGGGCCTGGGCAAACGACCTGGAGAACATCCCAGCTTTTTTCGCGCTCGGTGGCTTGGCCATTGCCATGAATGCACCGGCAACCGTCACGGCAGTGTTGAGCATGCTGTTCACTGCCGCCAGGGTCCTGCATACCTTGGCTTACTTGAGGGGTGTTCAGCCATGGCGCACGGTTTTCTATGGTGTCGGGATACTCTGCCTCTTGGGGCTCTGCACGTCGCTCACAATGACGATATGGGGGCGCTGATCCTGGGTTTCTGCCAGGAGCCCGAGGCAGCATTTGCTACTGCGAGGCCACCCGTGGAGAGTGCAGGAAACCCCGGACAGGCATGAAAAAAGGGGCCCGTCAGGGCCCCATCGAGGTAACTGGAATCCGCGCTTGTCAGGCTTCGATCTTGCGCGGCGCCATGAAGTACATCCAGATCAGCGCCAGGAAGTACATGGCCGGGATCATGGTGAACAGCACGGCATAGTTGTTGTTCGTCGCCGTCAGCACGCTGCCGACGATCTGCGTCATGAACATCCCGCCAATCGCCGCGCACATGCTGGCGAAGCCGAATACCGTGCTGATCAGGTGCTTGGGGGTGTAGTCCATCACCAGGCTCCAGATGTTCGCGGTCCAGGCCTGGTGCGCGCCGACCGCCAGGGCGATGGCCAGCACCGCCACCCACAGGCCGCTGGCATGGGCGGCGAAGGTCACGCTGACCATGGTGCAGGCGAAGATCAGCATCGACACCAGGCGCGCGGTGGTGGCGCGCACACCGCGGCCGATCAGCCACGAGGACAGGATGCCGCCGCCGATGCTGCCGAAGTCCGCAGTCAGCCAGATCAGCATCAGCGGGATACCCATCTGGGTCACGCTGATGCCCAGGCTGTACTGCTGGTTGAGGAACGGCGGCAGCCAGTACAGGTAGAACCAGAACACCGGCGCGGTGATTGCGTAGGCCACGGCAAAGGCCCAGGTGCCGCGCATGCCGAGGATGCGGCTGAAAGGCAGGCGCGCCACTTCCGGCTCGACGTCCTGCTGGATGTAGTCGAGCTCGCTCTGGCGCACGCTTGGGTGTGCTTCCGGGTTGAAGTATTTGAGCCCCCAGAACACCAGCCAGACCAGGCCCAGGCAGCCCATGGCGATGAACGCGGCCTGCCAGCCCCAGACGGTGAGGATCAGCGGCAGCAGGGCCGGGGTGACCATGGCGCCGACGTTGGTGCCGGCGTTGAACAGGCCAGTGGCGATGGCGCGCTCGCCAGCGGGGAACCACAGGCGCACGGTTTTCACGCAGGCCGGGTAGTTGGCCGCTTCGGTCAGGCCGAGGATGAAGCGGCAGACCATGAAACCGGCCGCCGAGGTGGCCAGGCCGTGGGCGCCGGTGGCCAGGCTCCACAGCAGCACGGCGGCGAAGAAGGCGCGCTTGACGCCGACCTTGTCGATCAGCCGGCCCTGCAGCACGAAGCCGACGGCATAGCCGACCTGGAACCAGAAGTTGATGTTGGCGTAGTCCATCGCCGTCCAGCTCATGGCCTTGGCCAGTTCCGGCTGCATGATGCCGAGCGCGGCGCGGTCGATGTAGTTCAGGGTGGTGGCGAAGAACACCAGAGCGAGCATGCCCCAGCGGGTCTTGCCGACGGCGAAGGCGCCACGGATCTTGTCGCCGATGCCGGCGGATGGCAGCCGTGGGCTGGCGGTAGTGAGCTTGGAGTGGTTCATATCCTGGTCGTTTCTTGAAATTGTAATGAACGGCTTTTTCTCGAACGTGACCTGGCCCCAGGCAGGGGGTACACGCAAGGCCGGTGCATGGTGAGCAGTGAATCGGCGACCGTCAATTCGCTGGAGGGGGCTATTGTTCGATAACCGAACAATAGCGAGCCCCGCTCACACGCTGGCCAGCGCCTTGCCCGCCAGATAGCCGAAGGTCATGCCCGGCCCCAGGGTGATACCACCGCTAGGATAATGCCCGGCCATCACGCTGTGCATGTCGTTGCCGACCGCGAACAGGCCGGGTATCGGCTGCTGTGCGTGATCGAGCACGCGCGCGGCAGCATCGGTGTGCAGGCCGGCGAAGGTGCCAAGGCTACCGGGCAGCAGTTTCACCGCATGGAAGGGGCCGTGCAGCAAGGGCCGCAACGACGGGTTGGGCCCATGCAGCGGCTCGCCCTGGGCTTTGTTGTAGGCCGAGGCGCCGCGCTGGAAGGCCGGGTCTGCGCCGAGAGCCGCATGGCGATTGAAGTCGGCCACGGTGCGTTGCAGCTGTTCGGCATCGATCCCGCAGTGCTGCGCCAGTTCTGCCAGGGACTGGCCGCTGAACAGATAGCCACGGCGCCGATAGAAGCGGGTCGGGAATGGGAAGGGCTTGGCCCAGCCGATACCGTAGCGCCGCTGTGCGGCATGGTCGCAGATCAGCCAGGCCTCGTGCGCTTCGCCCGCTGGCGTGGCGGCGAACAGTGCATTCATGAAGTCGTGGTAGCAGTCGGCTTCGTTGACGAAACGCCGGCCGTCACGGCGCACGGCGATGAAACCGGGCTTGGCGCGGTCGATCAGGTGCGGAAAGTGGCCAACGCTGCCGTCACGGCGCGGCACCTGCGAGACCGGTGCCCAGGCGCCGGCCTGTGCCAGCGTGGGGCCGAGCCGAGCGCCGACCTGTTCACCCAGGCGCAGGCCGTCACCACTGTTCTGCGGCGGCGCGGCCGAGTGATGCTGAGTGCCATCGGGCGCATGGGGCATCAGTTGGGCGATGCGCTGGCGATCGTGGGCAAAGCCGCCACACGCCAGGACCACGCCACGGCGTGCGTGAATCACCTGGCCATTGGCGAACTGGGCGCCGTCGATGCGCCCATTGCCAAGCAAGCGGGTGGCCGCTTTGTCGGTGAGCACGGTCACCTCGAGGTCCAGGGCACTGCGCAACAGGCGGGCGACCAGGGCGTTGCCGTTGACCAGTTGCAGGCCGCGCCGATGCAGCAGCAGGTCGCGGCCATGGCGCAGCAAGCGCTTGCCAACGTGCAGGGCTGCTTGAGGCGAGCGACGGGCATTGAAGAAGGCGGCCAGGTCGGCGCCACCGGCGATGCCCATGCCTGCCAGGCTGATGATGTCCAGCGGCGGGCGCAGCTTGTGCAGCCATGGCCCGAGCAACCGACCGTCGAACGGCAGCGCGCACAGCGAGCGCCCGCCACGCGCGCTGCCGTCGCCTTCACGCATGTCGGGCATCTTGCTGCCGGACTGGAACTGCACGGCCGTGTGTTGCTGGAAGAACGCCACCATCTCCGGGCCGTGGCGCAGGAAGGCTTGCTGGCGAGGGTCCAGTTCGGCGACGTGGGTCTGGGCGCGCAGGTAGCGTTCCGGAGCATCGTCGCTTTCGACGATGCCTTCGGCGACGGCCAGCGGGTTGCGTGGAATCCACAGCCAGCCCCCCGACCAGGCACTGGTGCCGCCAAGCTGGCTGGCCTTTTCCGCGACGATCACCTGCAGGCCGTGATGCGCGGCAGTAACGGCGGCCGCCAGGCCAGAGGCACCGGAACCGATGACAAGTACGTCACACGCGAGGGGTTGCATGCTGGGGTCCCGCTCAGGTTAATGAAGTGGTCAGTTATTGCAGCGGTGAAAAGCCCGTGGGCCGCAGCAGCCGCGAGTGCAGTTGCAGCACCGCGCCCAGCTCCCGGTTACGCCGCGAGAACTCCGCCCAGCGCGGGTCGGCGGCCATCGCGGCGCGGCGCGCCATGCGCTCGTCGAGGCTGGTGTAGGCCCACAGGTGCACCACCTGGTTGACCTCGCCGAATTCGCTGGTAAAGAAGCCCACCAGGTTGCCCAGGTGCTCGCTCTGCACCTCCAGCGCATGGCTCTGATACAGGGCCAGCCAGTCGGCCATCTTCAGCGGGTCGAGGGTGTAGGTTCTCAGTTCGTAGTACATGTGGGTTTCTCCAGAGGGGTGGCTGGCGCCTGCAGGCGCTCGGCGATATGGCTGGCAGCGATCCAGCCAAAGGTGAGGGCGGGGCCGAGGGTGATCCCTGGGCCTGGGTAGGTGCCGTTCATCATTGAGTTCATGTCATTGCCCACGGCATACAGCCCGGCAATGGGCGCGCCGCTGCGGTTCAGCACGTTGGCATTGGCGTCGGTCACCAGGCCGCGTGCCGAGCCGAGGTCGCCGGTATGGAGGCGGATGGCGTAGTACGGCGCTTTGGTCAGTGGCGCCAGGCACGGGTTGGGCTGGTGCTGTGGGTCGCCCATGTAGCGGTTGTAGCTGTTGCCGCCTTTGCCGAATTCACGGTCGATGCCGTTACGCGCATCGGCATTGAAATGCTCAAGCGTCTGCTGCAAAACCTGCGGATCGACGCCAATGGCCGCAGCCAGGGCCGGCACGCTGGCGGCGCGCTGCAGGTAGCCGGCGGCGATCAGCGCCGCGTTGTCCAACGGTTTGGGCCGCGCCAGGCCCAGGCCATAACGGTTCATCGCCTCGGCGTCGCAGATCAGCCAGCAATGGCCGATGCCGTTGGCGAACATGGTCTGCACGAAGTGGTGGTAGGAATTGGATTCGTTGACGAAGCGCCGCCCGCCCTGGTCGACCGCGATCACCCCCGGCTTGGCGCGGTCGGTGACCAGGTGCGGAAAGCGCTCGCGCTCGCCATTGGCATGGCGCAGCTCGGACACCGGTGCCCAGAAGAAATTGGCCGCCAGGCCCTCGCCCTGGGCGGCTGCCACTGCCTCGCCAAGGCGCAGGGCGGCGCCGTCGTTGGTCGGTGGCGACATGCTCAGGTGTGGCGCTGCGGCATCCGGACGATAGCCGGCAGCCAGCTGCCCGGCAGCAAAACCGCCCATGGCACAGACCACGCCACCGCGGGCCTGCACCCGTATCCGCCGGCCTTCGCGCTGCACGATGACACCGGTTACCACGCCGTGTTCGACGACCAGCTCTTGCGCTTCGCTGCGCAGCCACAGGTGTGTGCCATGGGCGAAGGCGCTGCTGGCCAGGCGGGCGATCAGCGCGTTGCCGGTGGTCAGGCGAGTCCCCCGCGGGTGCTTCAGGCGGTCCCGCGCATAACGTGCCATCAGTTTCAGGCAATGCCACAGCGAGGCGGGCGAGCGGCGCAGGTTGAGAAAATGCTGGATGTCCACGCGGTTGACCATCATGCCGCCGAACAGCAGCATGCCCGGCGGTGGCATCTTCAGGTCCTTGAAGCGTGCACCGAGGTGGCGACCGTCGTACTCGACCATCTCCAGCGCCCGGCCGAACTCGGTGGCGCCTGGCTCGTCGGGGTAGTAGTCCGGCGAATGCGGGCGCAGGCCGTAGCGCAGCTCGGTGTTGTGCTCCAGCCAGCGCAGGGCCTGGTGGCCACGCTCGATGAAGGCATCCACCAGCGCCGGGTTGTAGCCTGCGCCGATGATAGTCTGCAGGTAGGTGCGCATGGCCTCGGGCGAATCCTTGGCACCGGCAGCCTGTGCCTGATCGCTGCCGTAGATCCATGCCGCGCCGCCGGAAATCGCCGAGGTGCCGCCAAAGTGCTCGGCCTTCTCCACCACCAGTACCTTCAGCCCGCGGCGGGCCGCCGTGGCCGCCGTGGCAAAGCCCCCGGCACCGCTGCCCAGCACCACCAGGTCGAACACCGCTTGTTCGCTAGCGCTCATGGTTTCAGATCTCCAGCGGCGTGACGCCCATGAAGGCGCCGAGGTGGCCCAGTTGGGCGAAGGCCATCTGCGCGCCGGTCTGGACCGGGCAGCCGCGTTCACGCGCCTTGTGCAGCAGTGGGGTGATTTCCGGCGAGGTGACCACGTCGGCCACCAGCGTGGCGGCTTTGAGGGTGTCCAGCAGTGCAGCCGGCAACGGCAGGTCGCCGCTGTTGCCCATGCCGACGGGGGAGGCGTTGACGACCAGGTCGAAGTCCTCCAGCGAGTGATACTGTGTGGCGATTTCCAGTTCCGGGAAGGCATTGCCCAGCACTTCGCCCAGCGCACCGACGCGTTCGGCGCTGGGGTCGCTGAGGGTGATCTGGCCCAGGCCTGCTTCACCCAGCGCATAGGCGATCGCACTGCCGACCCCGCCGCAGCCCACCACCAGCGCACGCTTGCCGCTGGCCACGAAGCCTTGCAGGCGGGCGGCGCCGAGGAAGCCGGCGCCATCGACGTTATCGCCCAGCAGGCGGCCGTCGCGCTCGCGGCGGATCACGTTGACCGAGCCCAGTGCCTTGGCGCGGTCGCTAAGCCCGTCCAGTCGCGTGGCCAGGGCTTGCTTGTACGGCACGGTGACTACGCAGCCGCGCAGGTTGCGCCAACCGCGCAGGTTGTCGACAAAGGCACCCAGCGCCGTTTCCTGCAGGTCAATGGGCAGCATCGCCAGGTCGCGGGCGTTGTTGGCGAACCAGGTGTTGAAGTTTTCCGGCGACTTCACCTGAGCGATTGGCGAACCGACGATGGCGACCAGTTCTGTCGAACCTCGGATCATGCTGACCTCCGTTGTGACTGTTGTTGTGGAGGCAAGCTTGGCGCGAGGTGGCGCCCTCAACAATGCGCTTATCGAGCAATTGATGCGATAATCGCAGCCAGCATGCGTTAATCGCATTAATGGCCACTTTCCAAGAGCCGAGTTCATGTCCCCATCCGAGATCCACCCCCGCGACCTGATTGCCGGCCTGCAGAAAGGCCTGGCGCTGATGCAGCTGTTCAGTGCCGAGCAACCACGCCTGAGCGTGCCCCAGGCGGCCAGGCTGTCCGGCCTGACCCCCAGTGCCGCACGGCGCTTTCTGCTGACGTTGGTGCATGAAGGCTTTGCCGAAACCGACAACCGCCATTACTGGTTGACGCCCAAGGCCCTGCGTATCGGCCAGGCCTATGTCGACTCGGCGCAGTTGCCGCGCATGTTGCGGCCGATCGTCGAGCAGGTGGCACGGCAGACCCAGGAACACGTGTCGGTGGGCAGCCGTGATGGTGATGAGATCATCCACCTGGTGCGCAGCCGCTACAGCCACATTGCTTCGTTGTCGATCCGCCCCGGGTCACGGGTGCCGATGTATTGCACGGCCAGTGGCCGGGTCTGGCTGGCGTGGCTGGAGCCGGAGCAGCGCGAGGCATACTTCGCACGCAATCCGCTGCATGCGCTTACGCCCTACACCCAGACCGACCGGGCATTGCTGGAGGCGCAGTTGCAGCAGGTGAGGGCGCAGGGCTACAGCATCGTCGATCAGGAATACGAAATCGGCATGCGCGTGCTGGGCGTGCCGCTGCTCGACCGCAGCGGCCAGCTGAAGGCGACCCTGACGATCACCACCCATGCTTCGCGGTTGAGCGTTGACGAGATACGCCTGCGCTACCTGGCGACGCTGTATGAGGCGCAGGCACTGCTCAAACCGGTGCTCGATTGAGCTCCGGCCAGCTGGCGGCGCGGATTCCGCCCAATGCAGCCCGGTATTGCATGGCCCGATCTGATTCGCTTGCAGGGCGCATCCGTTGCTGGGCATGATCAAGCTCCCAGACATAGGAATAGGAATGCCAACATGCCTGCTTATCTTGCCGCGCAGAACGAATTGCTCGTAGGGGATGGCCTGGTAGTCGAGGCGCCGGCCGGGGAAGGGCCCTTCGTCGTGGTGTTCGAGGACGATGAGGAAACGGGATATTTCTACGCCCTGGACAGCTCAGGCGGCGGCAACCCGATCCAGAATGCGCTGCACATCTACGACGTGGAGAGCGTCACGGACCGGGACAAACCGTCGATGGTCAAGATTGCCTGGTCCGAGGACCACCGCAAGGCGCTGCTGCTGATCAACGACTACCCCCATGCGGTCTTCGACTTTGAAGCCAAGCAGGGGCATTGCCGTACCGGGTTCCCATTGCCGATGGACAACGGCTGGTCGCACGCGGGCCATGAATGGGATGACAGCGCACTGCGGCATTTTGCCTGAAGGCCATTCAGGCTTGACCAGCCAAGGCTCGATGGATGGCCTTGATCTGTTCAGTGCCAAGTAGCCAAAGACCGTCAAAAAGCCGAAAAGTTTCGCAGAAAAAACAGCAACTTAGAGAATTTTTACAACCCGTGCTACTCGTCGGATTTCCGTTGTAAGCCTCCGTGCAGAGCCTCAGGATCGCCTCGGCATTCCCTTGAGGCTTTCATGAATGAAGTACTCCTCGATTCTGTTGTTGTCACTTGGCCTGCTGAGCGGCGTTGCATCGGCAGGCGGTAATACCGAAGCAGGCATAGGCGGCGCATTGGGCGGGGTATTGGGCTCGGTGGTCGGCCAGTCGATCGGTGGCAGCACCGGCTCGGCAATCGGCGCAGGCTTGGGTGGCGCGGCCGGCGGTGCGGTGGGTGCCAACAAGCACAGCCGTGGCGAAGCTGCCATTGGCGGCGCACTGGGCGCCGCCGGCGGCAACGTGGTAGGTCGGCAGATGGGCGGCACCACGGGCAGCATGATTGGTGCGGCTGCCGGTGGCGGCGTGGGCGGTGCCCTGGGTAACCACATGGGCCGCGAATACGACGATGAAAGTGGTCACCGCGGCGGTGGTCGCGGCTATGACGATGATGACGACGACCGTGGCTGGCGCCGTCACCACCACGACCGTGGCCACCACTATGGCTGGCGCAAACACCACCGGGACTGGCGCGACGACGATTGATCGGCGCCAAGGCTGGCGCGCCTATCAAGGCGCGCCGAACAGCATCGTCCAATACACGCCCTCATCGCTGCGCGCATTCGCGACATAGGCCGCGCCAACCTGGGTGAACATCGGGTTCATCAGGTTGGCGCAATGCCCGGGGCTGGCCAGCCAGCCGGCCATCGCCTTGCTCGGGGACCCTTGGCCGGCGGCAATATTCTCACCTACCTGACGCCCCCGGTAGCCGGCATCCCACGCCCGGTCTGCGGGCCAGTCACCGTTGGGATCACGGTGCGCGAAGTAATTGCCGTTGGCCATCGCCCGGCTATGGCGCTGCGCCGCCGTTCCCAGGGCGGTGTTCCAGGTGAGCGGCCGCGCAGCGGCGAAACGCTGGCGACCACACAATCGCGGTTTCGCTCGTGCTGCGTTGACCTCGGCCAGTAACGCTTTGCTTGCAGAGCGCTGATCGCCCAGCTGAGCGTCGAGCACGGGACGCGCCAGCACCACCTGCCACTCGCTGCGGGCGCGACTGACGCCGATATCGGCAAACTGGTTATCGAGCAAGGCAGCGCAGTAGCTGCTGCGCAACCTGTCAAAAGCCTCCTCGGCATCCTGTGCACCGATTACACGGATGCTGCGCACCCTTACTGCCTGATAGCCGGCGGCCTTCAAACCTTCGCGCAAAGCGCCGCCGTAGCCGACCGGCAACGCCAGGTTCGACTTCAACGCCAGCGGCGTCGAGACCAACACCCGGCGCCCTTCGCAGCGCTGTGGCTGGGCGCGGTAGTCGTTGATGGCCGCCACCAGTTGGCGTTCCCCGCTGGCATGGGCGGGGCTGATGAACAGCGGGAAGCAATGAGCGAGGCACAGCGAGACAAACGACGAGCAGCGGGCAGCTTGGCGCATGGGGCGGACAGCTCTGCAGGGATGATGGCGGGAGTGCCGAACAAAGGGCCCGGGTATGACTGCGCGCCTCAATACAGGTTCACCAGCAGAGGTGACAAATCTGTCGCCAGGGGCCGCGATCCGGCCCCGTTCTACCCAGCACGGATTCTCGACATTTCCCCCGCATAGGGCTCAAGCCCGCAAAGGGCAGGGGGCTTGAGCCCAGCGAGGGTCAGATCAAGCCTTCGGTTTGCAGGGTTTTCTGCACGGCAGGGCGGCTGGCCACGCGTTTCTGGAACGCCGCCACGGTCGGCCAGGGTGATAGGTCAATGCCCAGCATTGGCGCCCAGTTCACGATGGTAAACAGGTAGGCATCGGCCACGCTGAAGTGCTGGCCGGTCAGGAAGTCCTTGCCCTGCAATGCCTTGTCCACGAAGCCCAGGCGTTTGCCGAAGGTATCGATGGTCTTGCTCTTGGCCTCTGGGCTGATGCTTGGGTTGAACAAGGCGGCGAGGGTCTTGTGCACCTCGGTGCCAATGAAATTCAGCCATTCCTGTACCCGCACGCGTTCCAGCGAGCCCACAGCGGGCAGCAGGTTGGCCTGGGGTTTCTGGTCGGCGAGGTATTGGACGATGGCCGGGCCTTCGGTGAGGACTTCGCCGTTATCCAGTTGCAGGGCAGGAACATAGCCCTTGGCATTGATCGTGTAGAAATCCGCGTCGCTGGCAGTCGTGTGGTGCTTGAGGTCGACTTTTTCGGCGGTGTAGGTCAGGCCCAACTCGTTGAGTACGATATGCGGCGAGAGTGAGCAGGCACCTGGCGAATAAAAGAGCTTCATTTTCGTCTCCCATTTGCGTGGGTCAGCCGTGCGAAGGCTGGCGAGGTGAGGCGCTGTGCAGCGCTCTGGTTATGACACCAAAGCGGGAATTCACGCAAGACGCCAAGGGAGCATCGTCGACGCGAGCCCCTGTTTTTCAGCACACTCGAAGAATAATCGTTGCTTTTGGACAAGCCTCGATTAATGTAGAGAAAAGTACATTTTTCGTTGAGTATTCTACATGACCTTGTGGTCGCTATTGATCCTTGGGTTGCCGACGGCCAACGCCACCGAGCGAATGCGTGCCTGGAGGACGCTTAAAGCCTCGGGTGCAGCTGTCCTGCGGGATGGCGTATACCTGCTGCCGGAAAGACGCGCGGGCCGAGAAACCTTCGAAGCCGTGGAGCGAGATGTGCTGGCCATCAACGGCACCGCGTTTCTGTTATCGCTGTCTGAACGTGAAGAGCGCTTCAGCGGGCTGTTCGACAGAAGCGATGAGTACGCCAGGCTGATGGACGAAATTGCACATAACCGGGCTGTTTTGACGCCGGACAACGCGCTTCAGATAGCACGGCAGGCACGCAAGCTCAGAAAGGCTTTCGGCCAGTTGGCGGCGATCGATTTCTTCCCAGGCCTGATCAAGGCTCAAGCCGACTCGGCACTGCAAGAGCTTGAGACTGCTATTAGCCGGGCACTGTCCGCCGATGAGCCGCGTGCGCACGACGAAGCTATTACTCGACTGGAGCGCACCGACTACCAGGGGCGACGGTGGGCAACCCGAAAACGTCCCTGGGTGGATCGGTTGGCCTGTGCCTGGCTGATCCGTCGCTTCATCGATGCCGACGCCCAATTCATTTGGTTGGACAGCCCCAGCGACTGCCCGAGCGATGCACTGGGCTTCGATTTTGATGGGGCCCGGTTCAGCCACGTTGGCCAGCGGGTTTCCTTGGAGACCCTCATCGACAGCTTTGCCGTGCAGCAGCCAGGCCTGGCACGCCTGGCTGGCATCATTCACTACCTGGATGTGGGGGGTAACCAACCTTCCGAAGCTCCAGGTATCGAGCGTGTCCTCGCCGGCTTGAGAGAGCGCATTGGCGATGACGATCAACTGACCATGGTCGCCGCGGGCATCTTCGATGGCCTGCTGACGGCTTTTGCAAGTGAGGAAGCCCAAAATGGTTGATACCACCTCCGTAGTGAGTGAGCAGCCGCCATCGCAAGCGACTCGGCAGCCGATCGGCCTCTATGAAGCCTTCCTGTTCTGGCTCAAGTTAGGCTTCATCAGCTTTGGCGGGCCCGCCGGGCAGATCTCGATCATGCACCAGGAGCTGGTCGAGCGTCGGCGCTGGATCAGCGAGAAGCGTTTCCTGCACGCGCTGAACTACTGCATGTTGTTGCCCGGCCCCGAGGCTCAGCAGCTCGCCACGTATATCGGCTGGCTCATGCACCGCAGCTGGGGCGGGGTGATTGCCGGCGCATTGTTCGTGCTGCCTTCGCTGTTCATCCTGATCGCGTTGTCCTGGGTCTATGTCGCCTTTGGCGAGGTACCGGTCGTCGCCGGGATCTTCTATGGCATCAAGCCGGCGGTCACGGCCATTGTCGTCCACGCCGCCCACCGGATTGGTTCACGCGCCTTGAAGAATGGCTGGCTGTGGGCCATGGCCGGAGCCTCGTTCGTGGCCATCTTCGCCCTCAACGTGCCGTTCCCACTGATCGTACTGATGGCCGCCATCATCGGCTATGTGGGTGGTCGCTTGGCGCCAGGCAAGTTTGTGGTCGGCGGCGGTCATGGGGCCGTGAAGGACAGCTTTGGCCCGGCGCTGATCGATGACGACACCCCACCCCCTGAGCATGCCCGTTTCAGCTGGGGGCATCTGCTACGCCTGCTGCTGATCGGTGCAGGGCTGTGGGTACTGCCCATGGGGTTGCTGACGCTGTCGTTTGGCTGGGGCGGCACCCTGACGCAGATGGGCTGGTTCTTCACCAAGGCCGCACTGATGACCTTTGGCGGTGCCTACGCGGTGCTGCCCTATGTCTACCAGGGTGCTGTCGGGCACTACGGCTGGCTCTCACCCACCCAGATGATTGATGGCCTTGCGTTAGGGGAAACCACGCCAGGCCCGCTGATCATGGTGGTTGCCTTCGTCGGCTTCATCGGTGGCTACGTCAATCCGATGTTCGGTGCCGAGCACCCGTTCCTGGCCGGCGCAGTCGCGGCAAGCCTGGTCACGTGGTTCACCTTCCTGCCGTCGTTCATCTTCATCCTTGCCGGAGGCCCGGTGGTGGAGTCGACTCACAACGAGATGAAATTCACCGCCCCGCTGACAGGCATCACCGCCGCTGTGGTGGGGGTGATCCTCAACCTCGCCTTGTTCTTCGGCTACCACGTGCTTTGGCCAACGGGATTCAGTGGGGCGTTTGACTGGCCTTCTGCAGTGATCGCGGTTAGCGCTGCGATTGCGCTGTTCCGCTTCAAGCGAGGGGTGATTCAGGTGCTGTTCGCCTGCGCACTGGCAGGCCTGGCCGTTCACCTGTTGCGTGCATGAAACCAGAGGCTGAGCCGAGCACGCTTTGTCGGTGACCGGCGTGCCTTCGGCCCAGGCTGCCGGTTTCAGCCGATCTGCACACCGTTGCGGCCTGCGTCCTTGGCCCGGTACAGCGCCCGGTCGGCGCGCGCGAGCAGGGCCTGTTCGCTCTCCAGTTCACTACCCGTCGTGCAGGCGATGCCGATGCTCACGGTCACTCGGGAGAAAGGGCTGAGCGGGTGGATGATGGGCTCCTTGCTCAGGCTCTCGAGCATTGCCTGGGCGACAATGGCCGCGCCGGCGCTGTCGGTGCCGGGCAGGATCGCGGCCAGCTCCTCGCCGCCATAACGGGCCAGCAGATCGGGGGGGCGACGGATGCAGGCCGATAGCCGCTTGGCCACCAGGTGCAGGCAGGCGTCACCGGCCGGGTGGCCATAGGTGTCGTTGTAGCGTTTGAAGTGGTCGATATCGATCATCAGCAAGCTCAGGGCGCCGGCGTTGCGCCGGGCCCTTCCAGCCTCCCGGGCCAGGGCCTGGTCGAAACTGCGGCGGTTGGCCAGCCCGGTCAGTGCATCGTGCATCGCCAGGCGTTCGAGCTGCTGGTTGCTGTCGAGCAGCTGTTGCTGGGCCACCCGCAGGTCACCCTCGGCCAGGCTGCGCCGGCGCATGGCGCGGATCAGCAGCCAGCCGATGGTGCCGGTCAGGCCCAGCAGTGCGCAAACCACCAGCAACGACAGCTGCGCCTCGAGCTGCCAGGCAGCCAGTGCTTCACCCTTGCCCAAGGCGACGGTGGTTACCAACGGCAGGTGGTCGCTCTTGCGAAACGCATACAGGCGCTCGACGCCGTCCAGGCTGGAGGTGAACGAGGCGGTGCCGACCGACTTGTCGACCAGGTACTTGGTGTAGATCGGCGACTGGGAGAAGTTGCGCCCCATGTCCTGCTCGCGAAACGGGTAGCGCACCAGCATTGAGCCGTCGGTGTAGGACAGCCCGATGGCGCCATCCCGGCCGACGTCAATCTGACCGAACAGGTGCAGGAAATTCTCGACCCCCAGCGTCACCGCCACCACGCCGGCGAATTCGCCTTTGGCATCGTTGAAGCGACGACTGATGGTAATCACCCATTCCTGGTTGGAGCGGCTGCGGATGGGCAGGCCAATGAACGACTCACGCGAAGGGTCGTCGCGGTGATGGATGAAGTAGGCCCGGTCGCTGCTGTTGGCACCGGCCGGGATGGGGCGATTGGAGGACATCAGCCAGCGCCCGTCCCGGGCGTAGATGGTAATGCCGCTCAACTGTGGCATCAGCGGCTGTTGCCGGCTGATCAGCTGGCTCAGCCGTTCGATCTGTGCCGGCCCGCTGCCTTCGTTTTCCAGGCGTTCCACCAGGCCGAGCAGGATCATCGAACTTTGCCGCACGATGCCTTCGGAATAGGTGGAAAGCGCCTGGGTGAGGTTCAGGCCATGGGTGTTGATATCTTCCAGTGCGCGTTCACGAGAAGCCATGACCTTCCATAGCGTCAACGAAGCGAGTGAGCAACCAATGACTGATAGCAAAAGGACAACGAGATGAATGTCACGCTTCACGTTAGTACCTGAGAAGTCCGGATTTCGACGCTGGCGATCATTGGCTGAAGGCCATGGCACTTAGCCATTCCTGGCATAGAGCTAGAATACATTGGAGTCGAATCGAACCGCAGCAGTTATACAAGGTACTTGTGCATCTCGATGGCCTAACGGTTGCCTGTGAACGGCGGGTTACAAGCCAGGCAGGCGCTCACCCTTCAGCCAGCCTGCGCCGCCAGGTTGTTACTGACACTGCGCCCCAGCACCAGCACCGTGACAAACCCGCAGCCCACCAGTGCCGTGGCCAGGCTCAACAGCACCGAGCTGCCCATCTGGTCGACGATACGCCCGCCGAAGAACGAACCCAGGGCGATGATCACCTGGAACATGGCCACGAACAGCGGCATGCCGCGCTCGACATCCTTGGGCGCCACGACGAACATCCAGATGCTGGCGCAGGCCGGGAACGCGCCGAAGGCGAAGCCCCAGAGCGCAATCAGCATCGCTGCGCCGGTCAGGCCGGTGGCGAAGTAGGGGAACAGCGCCGTACTGACGCCAATCATCACCGCCACCAGCATCAGCGTGTGGCGCACGCTCTGGTTGGCGGCGTAGCCAGCGAACAGGTTACCGATCACCCCGGCCACGCCATAGAGCAGCAGCAGGGAGCCGATGGTCGACCCATCGAAGCCGGAACTTTGCTTGAAGAACGGCGCGACATAGGTGTACGCGGCAAAGTGCGCGAGGCCGATCAGCAGCACGGCGATCAGGCCAACCCGGGCTTGCGGGTTGATGAACAGCGCTGGCAGGTCACTGACGCGGATGGCCTTGTCCGGGTTGAGCCGCGGCAGCAGGAACAGTTGTGCCAGCAGTACCGGCACGCCGACCAGTGCAGTGGCCAGGAAGGTCATGCGCCAGCCCATCAGGCCGCTCAGCCAGGTGCCCACGGGCACGCCCAGCACGGTGGCCAGGGTCACACCGGCCATGATGATCGAGGTGGCCCTGGCCACGCTCACGCCCTTGGGCGCCAGGCGGCCGCTGAGGGCAATGGCGGTGGCCCAGAAGCCACCGATGCTGATGCCCAGCAGTACACGACCGAACAGCAGCAGGCTGAAGTCGCTGGCGTAGGCCACCACCGCGTTGGCGATGATCATGATCAGCGTCAGGCCGATCAGCAGGTAGCGCCGGTCCATGGCGCCAATGCCCACCGACAGCAGCGGCGCGGCGAGGGCCGCCATGATGCCGGGCAGGGTCACCATCAGCCCGGCGTGGCCGGCGCTGATGCCCAGGTCGCTGGCCACATCGTTGAGCACGCCCACCGGCAGAAACTCGCTGGTGACCAGGGCGAAGGCGCCCACGGCGACCGAGAGAATCGCCAGCCACTGTTGCTTGACGCTTTGTTGATCATGTTGGGGGCGGCCGTGAGAGGCCTGACTGACGCTTGGCATGTTGCTGATTCCAAGGTGAGGTCGCCTGTTGCAGACGAGGGGAAGAGGGAAAACGGAAAGGGATTGTAGGAAATAACGCCGGCGTGTCGACAGGCGAGACACTCGATAGTATTCATCAACATGATTGATGGAACGCTCAGGCCAGGGCACCCGCCGCGGCCGGCTAAAGAAAAGGCAATGAAACGGTAAAGGCCTTCTATGCTGATCTCGACGACCTGATTGCGCATGAGAGCACCGTGAACTGGACTTCCCTTATTCCCGCAACCTGCATTTCAGTTTTCGCATCGCTGGCCGGTTCAGCCTACGCTGAAACGCCGCAAGCCTTCCTTCAGCCACCGTTATACGAGTTGCGCGCCACGCCTACGGGGCCCCAATGCGTGCAGCTGGAAGCCGGCCTGCCGGCGTCTGTCTGGAACCCGCCAGGTGACTACGGCCGCGAAACCTCGATGCAGTTCGAGGAAGGCAAGGTGCTGGTGCTTGGCGCCGAACACAAACCCTCTGGCGAGCACGTCGCCCACCGCTATTACAAGCAACCCGCGCTGTGCCAGCGGGACTTGCAGCGCAAGCCTGAAACCACTTCGCTGACCAAGACCGCGGGGGGCGATGGCCTGACCTATGTGCAACGGCTGCAGCGGGATTTCGCGGCGCGGTTGCATTTCAGCGATGCGCAGGCACAGCGCACGGTGCAGAGCATCAATATCGATTGCCGGTCCATGGACGGTCGCTACCTGCCATTGCATAACGCCCTGCTGGCACGCCTGGACAAGGAGAATGAATCCAACGCCTGGGTCGAGACCCGCGTTGCCAGCGCGGGCAAGGGCATCAAAGTCTATGACAGTGTTCATCTGCGCAATGGCGAGGTGCGTGAGCCGCAGCTGGTGTTCGAGGTCGACGCGTGGGGCGCGGTCACCCGCCACGGCGTGCGCAGCGACGCGCTGGAGAACGCTTGCTATGGCACCTACGGGCCCATCTGGCAATTCTGACACCTGATTAACTTGGCTTGGAGAAGCTGGCCTATGAAACTGTTGCCCGACCATTTTCCGTGCTGTGCCTTTGCGCTTCTCATCGCCACCAGCATCACCGCCCATGCCGCCCAGGTGCCATTGGCCAGTGATGCGCTGAGCGAGCGCTTCGAAACCCATGTGCTCGCCGTCGACCCGGCCAAGCACCAGGTCACCCTGGAGGGGGTGGACAAGCGGCCGGTCGTTCTGCAGCTCACCGACCAGGCGAAGGCCGCGCGCAACCTGAAAGTCGGTGACAAGATCGACATGCGCATCACCCGCTCGATCGACTACGTGCTGGACACCAGCGTCGAAGGTGCGCCGAGTGTCAGCAACGATGCCTGGGTCAACCGTGCCGACCCGGCCAGCATGCCGGGCGGGGAGTTGTACCGGACCGTCAAGGTGACTTCCCGAATCACCCACATCGACGGGCCGAACCACCAGGTGACTGTGCTCAAGCCTGACGGGCAGGAGCAGGTCATTACCGTGCAGAACCCTGAGGTGCAGGCATACATTCCGCACCTGCAGGTGGGGCAGACCGTTGATGCCGTGCATACCGAAGTGCTCAAGGTCGAGACGTCTCGCTGAACGCCACCGTGGCACGGTGATGCCTCTGCGGGAGCGAGTCCATCGATTACATTTTTTGCAACGTGGTCATGCCTGTGAGGCCATGGTTGTCAGACGGTTTACAAGGCTCAAGTCATGACCAAGGCAGGCAACCATGGCCTGTCAGGTTCGGCGCGTTGCAACAAATGTGGGAGTGGATAAATCCTACAAGGATTGCACCAGCCTTCCGATACGGAGCAAGAAGTTGCCCTGACAGCGCGTGGCTATTCCAGCGCCTCCGCCACCCCCTGATCCTCACCCAAAAACCCCCCGCTCTGGTGCTGCCACAGCCGTGCATAGGTACCGTTCTTCGCCAGCAATTCACTGTGCGTACCTTGCTCGATGATGCGCCCTTCATCCATGACGATCAGCCGGTCCATGGCGGCGATGGTGGACAGCCGGTGGGCGATGGCGATCACGGTCTTGCCTTGCATCATCTCGTCGAGGCTTTCCTGGATGGCGACTTCGACCTCCGAGTCCAGCGCGCTGGTGGCCTCGTCCAGCAGCAGGATCGGGGCGTTCTTGAGCATCACCCGGGCGATGGCGATCCGTTGCCGTTGGCCGCCTGAAAGCTTGATACCGCGCTCACCGACCAGGGTGTCGTAACCGCTGTGGCCGTCGCGGTCGCTGAGCTGGCGGATGAAGCCATCGGCCTGGGCGTTGGCGGCGGCGCGCTGGATCTGCGCCTCGGTGGCGTCCGGGCGGCCGTAGGCGATGTTGTCGCGGATCGAGCGGTGCAGCAGCGAGGTGTCCTGGGTGACCATGCCGATGGCGCTGCGCAGGCTGTCCTGGGTGACGTGGGCGATGTTCTGCCCGTCAATGCGGATCTCGCCGCTGTCCACGTCATAGAAGCGCAGCAGCAGGTTGATCAACGTCGACTTGCCCGCGCCCGAGCGGCCCACCAGGCCGACCTTTTCGCCGGCGCGGATGTTCAGGCTCAGGCCATCGAGCACCTGGCGCTCGCCGTTGTAGTTGAAGCGCACGTTGTCGAAGGTCACCGCGCCGCCACGGGTTTCCAGCACGCCGGCATTGGGCACGTCCTGCACCTTGGGCCCGCGGGTGAGGGTGGCCATGCCGTCCTGCACGGTGCCGATGTTTTCGAACAGCGAGGTCATCTGCCACATGATCCAGTGCGACATGCCGTTGATGCGCAGGGCCATGGCGGTGATCGCGGCCACCGCGCCGGTGCCGACCTGGCCTTGGTGCCACAGCCACAGGGCATAGCCGCCGGCGCCGAAAATAAGCCCGACCACCAGCGTCTGGTTGACGATCTCGAACTGGCTGACCAGGCGCATCTGGCGAAAGCCGGTCTGCTTGAAGTCTTCCATTGCCGCCCGGGCGAAGTGCGCCTCGCGCTTGGAGTGGGAAAACAGCTTCACGGTGGTGATGTTGGTATAGGCGTCGGACACCCGCCCGGTCATCGACGAGCGTGCATTGGCCTGTTCCTGGCCGACCTTGCCCAGGCGCGGCACGAAATACAGCATGGCCAGGCCGAACAGCAGCAGCCAGGCAATGAACGGCAGCATCAGCTTGGCGGCAAACCCCCCAGCCAGGGCGATGATGGCAATGAAGTACACGCCGATGCCCGGCACGATCTCGATCACCGTGAACAGCACTTCACGCACTGCCAGCGCGGTCTGCATCACCTTGGTGGTGACCCGGCCGGAAAACTCGTCGGAAAAAAACGACAGGCTCTGGCGCAGCATCAGCCGGTGGAAGTCCCAGCGCAGGCGCAGTGGCAGGTTGATTGCCAGCACCTGGTGTTGCATCAGTGTACGCAAGGCCACCAGCGCGATGCTGGCGATCAGCAGCAGGCCGACGCCCCACAACACGCGGTTTTCTTCCGGACTCACGCCGCCGCCGGCCTGCCAGTTGGAGAGCAGGTCCACCACCTGGCCGAGGAAGGAAAACAGCCAGGCCTCGTAGATCGACACCCCGGCACTGAACAGCGCCAGCGCCAGGATGTAGCCGCGGGCGCCGCGGGTGCAGGCCCACAGGGAACGCAGCAGGCCGACCGGGGGGGGCGGCACCTCGTCGGGCGGGAAGGGGTCGAGCCAGCGTTCAAAGGCACGAAACATGAGGGTCTCCGGGATTTATTCGTTTGCAACAACCATACAGCACATTTGCCTGGCGGGAGATTTGCAGCGCCTGTGAGACCGAGCGCTGAACCTCCCAAGGCGAACCCCTGGTTTTTTTACGCTCTTTTTACGACTGGCCTGATTGCCTACAGAGATACTGACCGCGCGATGCTCAAGGATGGCATGCACTTCTACCCGCCAGTCCAGAGAAGCCCTTTCGTGAGCCAGCCCGCCGTCGCAGCAAACCCACCCCATTCCAGCAAGCCCGCTGCCATCGGCATGCTCGTCGCCGCAGTCGGCGTGGTCTATGGCGACATCGGCACCAGCCCGCTGTACACCCTCAAAGAAGTCTTCGCCGGGCACTACGGCGTGCAGGCCAACACCGCCGGGGTGCTCGGTGTGCTGTCACTGGTGTTCTGGTCGCTGCTATGGGTGGTATCGCTCAAGTACGTGCTGTTCATCCTGCGCGCCGACAACCAGGGCGAGGGCGGCATCATGGCCCTGACCGCGCTGGCGCACCGCGCGGCGGCGCCTTACAAGCGGCTGAGCAGGGTACTGGTGCTGCTCGGCCTGTTCGGCGCTGCGCTGTTCTACGGCGACAGCATGATTACCCCGGCAGTTTCGGTGTTATCGGCCGTGGAGGGGTTGCAGTTGGCCTTCGACGGCATCGAGCATTGGGTCGTACCGCTGGCGGTGCTGCTGCTGGTAGCGCTGTTCCTGATCCAGAAGCACGGCACCGCGCGCATCGGCATTCTGTTCGGGCCGATCATGGTGCTGTGGTTCGTGGTGATCGGTGCGCTGGGCGTGCACGGCATCGTGCAGCGCCCGGAGGTGCTGCAAGCTCTCAACCCGGCCTGGGCGGTGAAGTTCTTCATCTACCACCCCGGCATGGGCGTGGCCATTCTCGGCGCCGTGGTGCTGGCACTGACCGGCGCCGAAGCGCTGTACGCCGACATGGGGCATTTTGGCCGCAAGCCGATTGCCCGTGCCTGGTTCCTGCTGGTGCTGCCGGGGCTGGTGCTGAACTACTTCGGCCAGGGTGCATTGATCCTCGGCAACCCAGAGGCCGTGCGCAACCCGTTCTACCTGCTGGCGCCGGACTGGGCCCTGCTGCCGATGGTCGGGCTGGCCACGCTGGCGACCATCATCGCCTCCCAGGCGGTGATTTCCGGGGCGTTCTCGCTGACGCGCCAGGCCATCCAGCTGGGCTATGTGCCGCGCATGTTCATCCAGCACACCTCCAGCGAGGAGCAGGGGCAGATCTACGTCGGCATGGTCAACTGGGCGCTGATGGTCGGCGTGGTGCTGCTGGTGGTCGGCTTCGAGTCGTCCGGGGCACTGGCGGCGGCCTATGGCGTGGCGGTGACCGGCACCATGCTGATCACCACGCTGCTGGCTTCGGCGGTGGTGCTGTTGCTGTGGAAGGCCCCGCGCTGGCTGGCAGTGCCTATGCTGCTGGCCTTCCTGCTGGTGGACAGCCTGTACTTTGCTGCCAACGCGCCGAAAATCCTCCAGGGCGGCGCGTTCCCGGTGATTGCCGGGGTGGCGCTGTTCGTGCTGATGACCACCTGGAAGCGCGGGCGCACGATCATCGTCGAGCGGCTGGACGAAAGCGCGTTGCCGCTGGAACTGTTCATCGCCAGCCTGCAGGCGCAACCGCCATACCGGGTGAATGGCACGGCCGTGTTTCTGTCCGCGCGGCCCGAAGCCGTGCCCCACGCGCTGCTGCACAACTTGCTGCACAACCAGGTGCTGCATGAGCAGGTGGTGCTGCTGACCGTGGTGTTCGAGGACGAGCCGCGGGTCAATGCCGGCAAGCGCTTTGAAGTCGAGGCCTTCGGCAACGGCTTCTACCGGGTGAGCCTGCACTTCGGCTTCATGGAAGAGCCCAACGTGCCGCTGGCCCTGAGCCGTTGCCCCTATGCGGACCTCGAGTTCGGCCCGATGCGCACCACCTACTTCCTCAGCCGCGAGACGGTGATCGCCGGCAAGCAGAAGGGCATGGCGCGCTGGCGTGAGCACCTGTTCGCCTTCTTGCTGAAGAACGCCAACAGCAACCTCAAGTACTTCCAGCTGCCACTGAACCGGGTGATCGAACTGGGTACCCAGGTCGAGATGTGAGGCCGCTGCAACCCTGGGCAACGGCCCTGCCGTTCAAACCACCGCTTCGCGGCGATAGGCATACGTCTCGGCAAAGCGTGACAGCATGTAGGCGCTGCACGACACCGCCGGGTACCGGGCCGGGTTGGCCGCGCTGGAGCAGTTGGGCAGGCAGCTGATCTCGGTGTCCGGGTGCGGTTCGGCGAAGAACGGCATCGAGTAGCGGTCCACACCCAGCGGGCTGATCACCCGGTGCGGTGTGGACGTGTAACGGTCGTTGCTCCAGCGCGCCATCATGTCGCCGATGTTGACCACATAGGTGCCTTCGATGGGCGGGGCGTCGATCCATTCGCCGTTCACGTTCTGCACCTGCAGGCCGCCGGCATCGTCCTGGTACAGCAAGGTCACGCAGCCGTAGTCGGTGTGTGCGCCGGCGCCTTGCTGGTCGGCGCTGCTGGCGGTCTGGCGTGGCGGGTAGTGGATCATGCGCAGCACGCTGATCGGCTCGGCAAAGCGTTGGTCGAAAAAGTCCTCTTCGATGCCCAGCGCCTCGGCCATGGCCCGCAGCAGGGTCAGGGACAGGGCGTGCATGTCCTGGTAGTGCTGTTGCAGCAGCGCTTCCCAGCCGGGGATGGCGGGGTGGCGATTGGGGCCGCGCAGTGGTTTTGCCGCGAGCACGTCGGGGTGCTCGGCGCTCATGTGGAAACCCATGTCGAAGGTTTCCTTCAGGTCACTCGGCCGGCTCGGGTCGAGCTGTTCGGTGGCGATGGCGCCGTAACCGCGGTGGTGGGCGCTGCGGGTGATGTCGATGCGCAGCTTTTCCTCGGCCGGGCGGGCGAAGAAGTCTTCGGCGGCGGCTTTCAGTTCGGCAATGCGCGCAGCCGGGATCGGGTGCCCCTTGATGTAGTAGAAGCCCCATTGCCGGCAGGCGGCGTCGATCTGCCGGGCCACCGCCTGGCGGGCGGCGGGGTCGTGCTGGTACAGCGGGGCGATGTCGATGATGGGCAGGGTATTCATCAGGGCTCCGTGAGGTCACTGTAGGACGAACTGTCTTTTCAGGGCTGGCGCGATCCCACAGGGATCGCGCTCAACCAACTGGCACTTACTTGGGCAGCTGTGCAGTGATGCCCTTGACGTAGTAGTTCATCCCCGCCAGTTCGGCATTGCTGGCCACGGCGCCCTCAGGAATCTTCACTGCACCGCTCTGGTCAAGAATCGGCCCGGTGAACGGGTGGAACGAGCCATCCTTGATGCTGGCGATGATCTGCTCGGCGCCACTTTTCACGTCGGCCGGCACCAGGTCGCTGATCGGCAGCTCGACGGTGCCGTCGGCCAGGCCACCCCAGTAGTCCTGCGGCTTCCAGTTGCCGTCGATGACCGCCTGGGTGCTCTTAATGTAATGCGGGCCCCAGTTGTTGACGATCGAGGTCAGCACCGCCTTGGGCCCGAAGTGGGCCATGTCCGAGGCGTAGCCCACCGCGTAGATGCCACGGCGTTCGGCGGTCTGGATCGGCGCCGGGCTGTCGGTGTGCTGGAACAGCACGTCGACACCCTGGTCGATCAGGGCGTTGGCCGCATCGGCTTCCTTGCCCGGGTCGAACCAGGAGTTGACCCACACCACCTTGATCTCGGTGCCGGGGTTGTACTTGTCCAGCGCCAGCTGGATGGCGTTGATGTCACGCAGCACCTCCGGGATCGGGAAGGAGGCGACGTAGCCGACCTTCTTGCTCTTGGTCATCTTCGCGGCGAGGTAACCGCCGACGTAGCGGCCTTCATAGGAGGTTGCCAGGTAGGTGCCGAGGTTCTTGTCCTGCTTGTAGCCGGTGGCGTGTTCGAAGGTGACCTTGGGGAACTGCTTGGCGACCTTGGCAGTCGGGTTCATGTAGCCGAACGAGGTGGCAAACACCAGGTCGTAGCCGCCCTTGGCCATGTTGCGGATGACCCGCTCGGCGTCGGCGCCTTCCGGCACGTTCTCGACGAAACGGGTGTCGACCTTGTCGCCGAACTGCTTGATCAGCGCCTGGCGGCCCTGTTCGTGCTGGTAGGTCCAGCCGTGGTCGCCGATCGGGCCGATGTAGACGAAGCCCACTTTCAGCGGGTCGGCGGCGGAGGCGGACAGTGCGGTACCAAGGCCGATCGCGGCGGCCAGGGTGCGCAGCAGCTTGGTGCTTTTCTTCAGATGCATCGAGGGTTCACTCCTGTGGGTCTTGTGTTGTTTTCTTGTTTGCGGTGTGGCGTCAGCGTCCCGCTTTCCAGGGCTGGCCGAGCGAAACCGGTGCATACAGCCGGGTCTTGATTGCATCGCGGGAGAGCACCACCAGCACCAGGATCGTCGCCACATAGGGCAGCATCGCCAGCAGGTTGGCCGGGAAGCTCACGCCGATGCCCTGGGCTACCAGATGCAGGATGCTGGCCAGGCCGAACAGGTAGGCACCGAGCAGCACCCGCTGCACCCGCCAGCTGGCGAACACCACCAGCGCCAGGGCGATCCAGCCGCGGCCGGCGGTCATGTTTTCTGCCCACATCGGGGTGTAGGCCAATGACAGGTAGGCGCCGGCAAGGCCCGCCATGGCGCCGCCGAACAGCACCGCCAGGGTGCGCACGCGCAGCACCGGCAGGCCCATGGCGCTGGCCGCGTCGGGGTTTTCGCCGACGGCCTGGAGGATCAGGCCGGTACGGCTTTTCAGCAGCACCCAGGCAACCAGGGCGAACAGGGCGAAGGACAGGTACACCAGCACGTCCTGGTTGAACAGCATGTGGCCGATGATCGGCAGGTCGGCCAGCAGCGGAATCGCCAGCGGTTCGAAGCCGCTCAGCGGCTTGCCGACCCAGGCGCTGCCAACGAACGCCGACAGGCCGACGCCGAAGATGGTCAGGGCCAGGCCGGTCGCCACCTGGTTGGCCTGGCAGCCCAGGGCGACCACGGCGAACAGCGAGGCCAGCAGCATGCCGGCCAGGCACGCCATCAGCACGCCAAGCCACAGGCTGCCGGTGGCGAAGGCGGCGATGAAGCCCACCACCGCGCCGAACAGCATCATGCCTTCCTGGCCGAGGTTGAGCACGCCGCTCTTCTCGCACACCAGTTCGCCCAGGGCCACCAGCAGCAGCGGGGTGCCGCAACGCACCATGGCGTAGAGAATGTTGCCAAGCAGATCGAGATCCATAGTCGAAGCCTCAGGTCAGGGGAGGTCAGGCACTGGCCGTTTCGGCCACCGGCGTACGCCGCCGCCAGTTCAGCGTCAGCCGCGGCCGGTAGAGGATCAGCACGTCGCAGGCAAGCAGGTAGAACAGCATCATTCCCTGGAACAGCCCGGTCAGCGCCTGCGGCAGGTTGAGGGTCATTTGCGCGTTCTCGCCGCCCAGGTAGAGCAGGGCCATCAGCAGGCCGGCAACCAGGATGCCGAGCGGGTTGAGCCGGCCAAGAAAGGCCACGGTGATCGCCGCATAGCCGTAGCCCGGCGACACCTGCGGCACCAGTTGGCCGATTGGCCCGCTGACTTCACTCACCCCGGCCAGGCCCGCCAGGCCGCCGCTGATCAGCAACGCCAGCCACACCAGGCGCTTTTCGCGAAAGCCGACAAAGCCGGCGGCGCGCTGGTCGAGGCCGAGCACTTTGATCTGGAAGCCCAGGAAGCTCTTGTGCAGCAGCACCCACACCGCCACCAGCGCCAGCAGCACGAAGTACAGGCCGACATGCAGGCGGCCATCCTCGAACAGCGCTGGCAGGCGGCTGGCATCGCCGAACATCGCCGACTGCGGGAAGCTGAAGCCTTCGGGGTCCTTGAGCGGGCCGTGCACGCAATACAGCAGCAGGTTCAAGGCGATGTAGTTGAGCATGATGGTGGTGAGGATCTCGTTGGCATTGAAGTGCGTGCGCAGCCACGCCGCCAATGCGCCCCACAGTGCGCCAGCGAGGGTGCCGGCCAGCAGCACCCAGAGCAGGGCCCAGCGGCTTTCCCAGTCGATGATGTGGATCGCCACGGCACTGCCGGCCAGGGCGCCGATCAGCAGCTGGCCTTCGGCGCCGATGTTCCAGATGCGCGCCTGATAAGCCACCGCCAGGCCCAGGGCGCAGAGCAAAATCGGCAGGGCCTTGAGCAGTAGCTCGCTGAGGCCGTAGAGGTCGCTGACCGGTTCGATCAGCAAGGTGTGCAGGGTCAGCAGCGGGTCATGCCCCAGGGCGCTGAACAGGACCGCCCCGCTGACCAGGGTCAGCAGGCCGGCGAGCAGCGGTGACAGCACCAGCATGGCGCGCGACTGCTGGGTACGGGGTTCGAGGGATAGCAACATGGCGGGTTCTCGTCAGGTGGCGGCGTGCGCGGTATCGAACTGGCCGGCCATCCAGCTGCCGACCTCCACGCTGTGGGTGTCGGCGGTGGCCTTGAGCGGCGACAGGCGCCCACTGCACAGGGCGCCGATGCGGTCGCTGATCTGCAACAGCTCATCGAGGTCTTCGGAAATCACCAGGATCGCCGCGCCGGCATCGCGCAGGGCGATCAGTGCGCGGTGGATCGCTGCGGCGGCGCCGACATCGACGCCCCAGGTCGGGTGGGCGGCGACCAGCAGCCTGGGGTTCTGCAGGATTTCGCGGCCAAGGATGAATTTCTGCAGGTTGCCGCCAGACAGGCTGCGCGCCGTGGCTTGCGCATCCGGCGTCTTCACCGCGAAGCGCTGGATGATCTGCTCGGCCAGCGCCTGCACCTTGCCCGAGCGGATCAGGCCACGTTCGACCAGGCCCTGCTGGAAGGCGGTGAGCAGGGCGTTGTCGGCCAGGCTCATGTCCGGCACGGCGCCGTGGCCCAGGCGCTCGGCCGGGACGAATGCCAGGCCCAGGGCGCGGCGGGCATCCGGGTGCAGGTTGGCGATGGGCTGGTTGTCGAGGCTGATGCGTTCGCGCTCGCGGGTGGGCAGGCGCGTTTCGCCACTGAGCAGGGCCAGCAACTCGTCCTGGCCGTTGCCGGCAACCCCGGCGATGCCGACGATTTCGCCGCTGCGCACCTCCAGGCGCAGGTGCTCGAAGGAGGTGCCGAACGGGTCCTGGTTGCGCCAGCTGAGGTCGTCCACCCGCAACCGTGGCAGGCCACCGGCGCGCTTCGGGTAGCTGGCTTCGAGCCCTTCGGCATCGCCGACCATCAGCCGCGCCAGTTGCAGGTCGCTGCAGTCGGCCGGTACGCAGGCGCCGGAAACCCGGCCGGCACGCAGCACGGTGGCGCTGTGGCAAAGGGCACGCACTTCGTTGAGCTTGTGGCTGATGAACAGGATGCTGCAGCCTTCGCTGGCCAGCGTACGCAGGGTAACGAACAGTTGCTCGACTTCCTGGGGCGTCAGCACCGAGGTCGGTTCATCGAGGATCAGCAGTTTGATGTCCTGCATCAGGCAGCGCACGATCTCCACCCGCTGGCGCTCGCCGATCGACAGGCTGTGCACCAGGCGCTCCGGCTCCAGCGCCATGCCATAGCGCTGCGACACCTCGCGGATGCGCGGCGCCAGCTGCTTCGGCGAGCCTGCCTCGCGGCCCAGTGCCAGGGCGATGTTCTGCGCCACGGTCAGGGTCTCGAACAGCGAAAAGTGCTGGAACACCATGCCGACCCCCAGGCTGCGGGCCTGGGCCGGGTCGTCCACTTGCACCTGCCGGCCTTCCCACAACAACTGGCCAGAGTCCGGCCGGGTGACGCCGTAGATGATCTTCATCAGGGTGCTCTTGCCCGCGCCGTTCTCGCCGAGCAGGGCATGGATTTCACCAGCGGCGATGCGCAGGTCGACGCGGTCGTTGGCCAGCGTGCCCGGGTAACGCTTGGTAACTGCACGCAGCTCGAGGCGCAGGTGCATAGGGGTTTCGGACATGGGACTGCTCGGGGTGGTGGGTGTGAGCAGCATGCAAAGCAAAAACATGGCCAAGTGGTCAGATTCCCGTGCGGCGGCCGTTGCCGTCAGGGTTGCGGCCTATCCGGGCAGGGTGCCGGGCGGGTGCAGCGGGAGGCGGGGTGTTTGGTTTTGGGGCGCAGGGGGCGCCAAAGTGGGGCGAAATTCAAGCATTAGCTGCCTTGATGCTTTCACATAATGCGACTAATACTAAAGAGCTGCCAAGAAGAGGGATGGTCATGCAGACGCGCTTTGTTGTGGTGCCCGCGCTACCGCTGGAAAAGGAATACCTACCGAGGTGTGCAGGCTTTCCCAAGGCATTGGGCAAGGGCTACGACCTCTATGACACGCTCGACAAGCTCAGGCTGACGCTGAACTTTCCTACGCGGGCTGAAGCGGATTACGCGTGTGCCTGCCGCAACGGCTTGCTAGGCCCGAGTGATGAAGACGCCTGCGGGGGGCGTTCTGGGTGGTGTGCCGCAGAAACCTGAGGCACCGGGGCAGCTTCGCCACCCCGGTGCAAGCTGCGCAGTATCAACGATCCTTGTCTTTGTTCTGGGTGCCACCCTGGGTGGATTGCCCACCCATGCGTCCGGTGTCAGACGGCGCCTGCTTGCCGCCGGCCTGTCCACCCTGGTGACCGGTGTCCCTGGACTTTTCCCAATCCTTGTCCATCTTGTCGTCAGGTTTTTGCCCGGACTGCTGGCCGCCTTTCTGCGAACCCGGCATATCGCCTTGGCCACCTTTGCGGCCAGCGTCACCTGCGCCGGCCTGGTTGCTGCCGCCCTGGTTTCTATCGTTGTCTTGATTGTTAGCCATGATCGGTTACCTCAAGTCAGACACAGAACGTTCTGTGTTCACGTGTGACTGGCGAAGGTTGCGGCACAACGCAAAAACTTTCGGCTAATCGGACGAGACGCTTTAACAAACCCCGGGCAAACCATTAGTGGATAAAAAACCGCTGGGGCTCAAACGCAGGCGTACACCACCAGCTCCACCAGCATTTCCTCACGGGCCAGGCCGGCTACCACAACCGCTGCACGGTTGGGGTAGGGCGGCTGGAAGTAGTCGCCGTACAGGCGGTTGACCGTGGCCAGGTAGCTGCGGTCGGTGACGTAGATCAGCACCTGGGTCACGGCATCCAGCGAGCTGCCGGCGGCCTCCAGGGTATGGCGCAGGTTATCCAGGGTCTGGCGGGTCTGCGTCTCGATGCCGCCAGCGACCACCTGGCCGTGGGCATCAATGGGGATCTGCGCGGTGTAGAGTGTGCCGTTGCCGACGACCGCCCATTCCAGAGGGGCCTTGGAGGCATAGAGGTCGGTCTTGATCGCCTGTTTCATTGAGTGGGTTCCTGGGTGTGGGTGCAGGTCAGTCGGCATCGCTGCCTGCGCCTGCGCCATGGCGGCGTGAGGCTTCGCTGCTTTCGACGAGGATCTGCTCGGACAATTGCTTGAGCCGCTGCCAGGTGCCTGCGTCGACCGTAAAGCCCTGGTTTGCCGTGTTCGATGCCGTGACACGTGCAGGCGTGGGCAGGGTCTGGCCAGGCCGGGTGAACAGCACCGTGATGCCTTGCTCGAACGCCTGGACGGCTTCGGGCTGGGCGTCACTGCGCAGGGCAGGGCGTTGCTCGCCTGCAGTAAAATCGGCCAGGTGGCGTTGGCGCGCATCTTCCCAGCGGGCCTGCACGTGCACCCCACGCTCGGCGGCCTTGCTCAGGTAGCCCAGCAACAGCAGGCGGTTATGGCAGTGATGGATCTGCAGCAACGCCTGGCCGCGGCGCAGGGCCTTGTCCAGCACCAGTTCCACCGCCGTCGCGGCGCAGCGCAGCACGCTCTGCCCCTGGGCGTCGATCACCAGCAAGGTGTTGTCTTCTTGGTTCAGGGTGAAGGGCTGGTTGGCCTCGCCCTGCAGGTAGTTCAGCGCTGCAGCCAGCGTGCCGATGCCGTCCAGCCCTTGCAGGTGCAGCCAGCCCACCAGTTCGGCCGCGTCCTCGTAGTCGCCAGGGGCAAAGCCCATGCCTTCGAAGGCCTTGCGGCACATTACCTGGATTTCGTTGAGCGATACGCGCATGGTCACAGCTCTCCCTGCGGCATGACCGCGAAGTTCCAGTCGTCTTCGAACGGCTGGCCGATGTCGCTCACCAGTGGCGCGCCCTGGAACAGGGTGATGCGCACCCAGCGGCTTGACTTGGGGTCGAACTTGCCCGCGCCGAAGAACGCCAGCTTGCAGCGTAACAGGTGGATCGGCAGCATGTTGCGGTCCAGCAGGTTGGCGCGGATTTCCCCGTAGGTGCTCTGCGCCATGCCTTGCAGGCGACGCACCGTGCCCTTGAGCGCAGGCGCGGCGATGAGCAGGTGCGCGGTCAGGGCGTGGGGGTGAGCCTGCAGGTGCTCGACCACGGCGCGGTGGCAGCGCTGGATATTGCGGGCGATGCCCAGTTGCATTTCCTTTTCCGCCCCCGGTTCCTCGACGCGCATGCCCAGGCGCGGTTCCTCTTTCTCGGCCGAGCGGTACCAGAAGAAGTGCTCGGCTTCCACGTTGTTGAAGTCGTAGGCCAGGGCCCAGCCATACTGCTGTTCGATGAGCGCGCGCAGCTGCCAGAGCGGCATCTGTGCGTCCAGCTGCCAGCCCTCGCTGACCCCCATCTGCTCAGCCAGTGGCGTGACGTGCTCGGGGTATAGCTCCAGCAGCAGGCTGACCAGCAGCTCCTGGCAGCCCGGCCCGCCGTGTGCTTCGCTCCAGGCCCGCAGGCGCGGCCAGAGGTCGTGGTCAGCGGGCTGGCCGCTTAGCCAGTTGCCCAAGGCGGCGAGCTCGGCAAGGGTTTGCTGGTTCTGCGCGTGCTGGCGCAGGTCTTCGGTCTGGGTCTGGCTGAGGTGCAGGCGGGCACGCGTGAGCAAGCCTTGCAGGCGCGCCAGGCGGGCGGGTTCGGCGGGTTGCGCCAAGGCCAGGGCCAGGGCGGTTTCGCGCAGGCTGATCCAGCGTTCCACCAGTTGCGGGTGGTTGATCAGGAAGGGCGCCATGCCCAGCCCGGTCGCGTTGCCGACCCCCAGGTAGCGTTGCAGTGCCGGGGCCAGCGGCACGGCCCGTTGCGGGTCGAGGGCGCGGGCCATGTGTTCGATCTGCTCGATGCTGAAATGGCGCAGCAGGTAGACCGTGAACATCTGCGCGCTGAAGGGCTGGCTGAAGTCCGGGTTGCCTTGCAGGCAGCTGAAGTCGGCGATACCGAACTTGCCGTTGCCATACACCGCGGTGGTGCGATAGAGGTAACCGACCTCGGCCAACTGGCGCGGGTCGGGCTGCTGCCCCTCGGCCAGCGCCGCCAGGAAACGGTCGAAGTTGCGCAGGCTACGGTTGGCCCGGGACAACACCAGCACGCGGGCGTCGAAGCGGCCAGCTTCCTGCAGCGGCACGTTGCGCTGCAGGTCGGCCAGTTGCGCCGTGTCGACATCGCCGGCCACCAGCACGAAGGCAACGTCCCACTGGTCGGCGATCACCCGGTCGCTGCGTTTTTCCGGCGGCAGGTAGGCCGAGAAGATCACGCAGTGGTAATGCCCGTGCGGCGTGTCGATGCGGTAGATGGCGGTGCCGAAGCCTTGTGCATCGAGGTTGAAGCGGCTGCGCCGGATCTGCCAGTGCTGGTTCATCATCCGCCGCATGCTGCTGCGCACGAAGCTCAGCGGGCTCTGGAAGTGGCTGCCCAGCCGGGCCAGGTCCATGACCTGGCTGGCAGGGCGCAATGCCGGTGTTGCAGGTAGGCTGTTGGACATTGTTGTCATACCTGGATGGATCATGTTCAGACGCCTTGTTCGCGGGCCATGTGCCGGGCAATGCGTACCGCATCCCACAACGCTGGCAGGATCACCAGCGACACCGGCACCGCGGTGATGACAATGAAGGACTGCAGGGCCGTCACGCCGCCTGCGCCGATGGTGATCAGCACCACCGCCGCCAGGCCCATGCCGATGGCCCAGAAACCACACAGCCATTTCTTCGGTTTATCGTTGCTGGACATCGCCAGCGCCACGGTAAAGGCCATGGCATCGCCATTGGTGGCCACCGAGATGAAGCTCAGGAACAGGAACAGCGCACTGATCAGGCCACCCAGCGGCAGGTTCTGTGTCACCCCCAGCAGCAGGTCTTCGGGCTGGGTGCCATGGGCGGTGACGATGCCCGGCGCCTGCAGCTCCAGGCCGATGCCGGTGCCGCCGACCACGGTGAACCAGAACATGGTCACCAGCGGCGCGATGATCGACAGCGTCATGATGATCTCGCGAATGGTGCGGCCCCGCGAGATCCGCGCGACGTACAGCGCCACCATGGGGGCATAGCCAATGAACCAGCCCCAGTAGAACACCGTCCACCAGTCCAGCCACTTGGGGTCGGCGCGGAACATCGTCATCGGGATGAAATGCTCCACATGCAGGGCGAAGGCTGCCGGGAAGCCGCCGAGGATGAACAGGGTCGGGCCGAACACCACCATGAACAGTGCCAGGCCGATCATCAGCCAGACGTTGATCTCGCTGACGAAACGGATGCCCTTGAGCCCCACCAGGCACGACACGGTGTACATCGCCGTGACCAGCACGATGGTCAGCGACTGGGTGACGATATCGTTGGGCAGCCCCCACACTGCATGCAGGGCGCTGCTGATCTGCAGGCCAAGGAAGCCGATCGGGCCGATGGTGCCGGCCACCACGGCGATGATCGAGGTGGCGTCGGCCAAGGTGCCGATCGGGCCTTTCAGCGCTCGTTCGCCAAACAGCGGGTAGAGCAGGGTGCGCGGTGCCAGTGGCAGGCCCTTGTCGTAGTGCAGGTGCATCAGCACGATGGCCAGCAGGCTGCCGAGCACGGCCCAGGCCAGGAAGCCCCAGTGCACGAAGGATTGCGCCAGTGCCGCAGTGGCCGCCGCCTCGCTGTGCGGTTGCAGGCCGGCGAACAAGGGCGGCGGGCTGGCAAAGTGCATCAGCGGTTCGGCCGCGGCCCAGAAGGCGCCGCCGCCTGCCAGCAGGGCGCACATGATCACGGCGATCCAGTTGAAGGTGCTGATGTCCGGGCGCTGGCTCACGCCGCCCAGGCGCACGCGCCCGCAGCGCGAAAAGCCGATGGCCAGGCTGACCGCGAAGGTCGCCAGCATCAGCACCTGCCAGTACAGGCCAAAGGCCTTGGTCGACCAGGCAAACAGGGTGTTGACCAGCGCCGACACGGTGTCGATGTCGATCAGCGCCGCCAACAGGAAGGCGCCGAGGAAGCCGCCGCTGATCAGGAACAGCGGCCAGTCGATGTCCCGCGTCAGCGGCAGGCCCATGGCCTGGCCTTCAGCCTGCAGGGTGGTTGGGTTTTTCATGAAGCCTCCGGAACCTGCGATTGTTGTTATTGTTGATGCTGTCCGTGCAAGGGGCTCAGGCCTGCGCCGTGGTGGCGGTCTCCAGCAGGCGCAACCAGTTCAGCCCCATGATGTTGGCCACGTCGGCCTCGGCAAAGCCGCGGGCACGCAGGCCCTGAGCGATGTTGCCGAAGTCGCGGCTGTCGCGGAACCACTGCAGCGGTGCCGGCCAGTGGGCGTTGTCCTTGGAGCCTTCGCCGTAGTCCTTGTCCTTGCTCCAGCGGCCATTGCGCATCCATTCGAGCACTGCCAGCGGTTGTGCCTGGCACAGGTCGGTGCCGATGCCGATATGCTCGATGCCCATCAGGTCGGCGGTGCGCGCCACCATGTCGCAGAAGCTTTCAAGGCTGCAGTCCGACGCACCCTTGAGGTGGAACGGGTAGGTGCTGAAGCCCAGCAGCCCGCCGGACTCGGCGATCCCGCGCAGCACCGCATCGGACTTGTTGCGCTTGGCGGCGTGGAAGCTCGTCGGGTTGGCGTGGGAAATGATGACTGGCCGGCTCGACAGCTCGATGGCTTCCAGGGTGCTGCGTTCGGCGCTGTGGGACATGTCGATGAGCATGCCGACCCGGTTCATTTCTGCGATCACCTGGCGGCCGAAGCGGCTGATGCCGTTATCCTCGCGCTCATAGCAACCGCTGGCCAGCAGGCTCTGGTTGTTGTAGGTGAGCTGCATGACGAACACCCCGAGCTGGCGGAACACCTCCACCAGGGCGATGTCGTCCTCGATCGGCGAGCAGTTCTGGAAGCCGAAGAAGATCCCCACCCGGCCTTCCTCGTGGGCCAGGCGAATGTCGCTGGCCGTGCGCACCGGGCGGATCAGCTCGGGCCAGGTTTCGAAGCGGCGGTTCCACTCACCCAGGCGCGACAGGGTCTCGCGGGCGTTCTCGTGGTAGGCGATGGTGGCGTGCACCGCGCTCAGGCCACCGGCCTGCATCTGCTGGAATATTTCCGGGCTCCAGTTGGAGTACTGCAGGCCGTCGATCATCAAGAGGTCGTGCATGGCGGGTATTCCTTCAGGGCCGCAGGTAGGTGGTCTTGACCACGGTGTAGAAGTCGCGGGCGTACTGGCCCTGTTCGCGGGGGCCGAAGCTCGAGGCTTTGCGGCCACCGAACGGCACGTGGTAGTCGGTGCCGGCGGTGGGCAGGTTGACCATCACGCAGCCGGTCTGGGCACCGCGCTTGAAGGCGCTGGCGTGGCGCAGCGACTGGGTGATGATGCCGGCGGTGAGGCCGTACTCGGTGTCGTTGAGCGTGGCCAGTGCTTCGTCGAAGTCACGTACGCGGATCACGCAGGCGATGGGGCCGAACACCTCCTCGCGGTTGATGCGCATGTCGTTGCGGCTGTCGATGAACAGCGCCGGGCGCATGTAGTAGCCGTCGTTCTCCAGTTGCAGGCGTTCGCCCCCTTCGATCAGGGTGGCGCCCTCGGCCTGGGCCAGCTGCAGGTACGCCAGGTTCTGTTGCAGCTGGCGCGCGTCGGCCACCGGGCCGATCTGCACGCCGGCCTCCAGGGCGTGACCGACCTTCAGCTGGCGCATGCGCAGGCGCAGGGCCTCGACGAAACGGTCGTGAATGCCTTCGCAGACGATCAGCCGTGAAGACGCCGTGCACTTCTGCCCGGTGCCGAAAAAGGCGCCGTTGAGGGCGCACTCCACCGCCAGGTCAAGGTCGGCGTCGTCCATTACCACCAAGGCATTCTTGCTGCCCATCTCCAGCTGGCAACGCACCAGGTTGCCCGCCGTGGCGACCGCGACGCGGCGGCCGGTCTGCAGCGAGCCGGTGAAGGTCAGGGCGTCGATCTCGGCCGACTGCACCAGGGTTTCGCCGACGCTGGCGCCGCTGCCCATGAGCAGGTTGAAGGTGCCGTTGGGCAGGCCCTGGCGGCTGATGATCTCGGTCAGCGCCCAGGCGCTGGCCGGCACCAGGTTGGCCGGCTTGAACACCACGGCGTTGCCGAAGGCCAACGCGGGGGCGATCTTCCAGGCGGCGGTGGCCATGGGGAAGTTCCACGGGGTGATGATGCCGACCACGCCTACGGGTTCACGATGCACTTCGATATCGATGCCGGGGCGCACCGAGGCGGCGGTCTCGCCCATCTGGCGCAGCACTTCGGCGGCGTAGTAATGGAAGAACTGGCCACTGCGGTTGACCTCGCCGATGCCTTCGGCCAGCGGTTTGCCTTCTTCACGCGAGAGCAGCTCACCGAGCTCTTCCTTGCGGGCGATCAGCTCGTCGCCGATGGCCATCAGCACCTGCTGGCGGGCCTCCAGGCCACTGGCGGCCCACTGCGGCTGGGCGGCGCGGGCGGCCTGGATGGCCTGCAGGGTTTGTTCGGCGCTGGCCTGGTGGTATTCGCCGATCAGGTCGCGGGTGTCCGAGGGGCTGCGGTTGCCCAGGGTGGCGTGGCCTTCGCACCACTGGCCATCGATGTAGTTCTTGTAGGTGTTGAGTGACATGGATGAAAGCCTCTGTTTGCCTGGCGTTCATCTTGCGAGCAATATGCAGCAAATAAAAATTAATAAAAAAAATGCTTTGATAAGGAAAGCTAACCATGTTGCCCGAGCTGAAAATCGCCCAGCTGCGCTACTTTCTGCTGGTCGCCGAACTCAAGAGCTTCCACGCCGCGGCCCGCCAGGCGTTTCGCACCCAGCCGGCGATATCGCTGGCCGTGCGCGAACTGGAGCAGAAGCTGGGCCAGGCGCTGATCGAGAAGGGCGGCGGCCGGGTCGAGCTGACTCCGTTCGGCGCGCATTGCCTGCCGTTGTTTCGCGGGCTCATCGAGCACCATGACCGCATTGCCCGCGAGGCCACCTTGCTGGCCCGCCACGAGATCGGCCAGGTCAGCATCGCCACCGTGCCGTCGGTGGCCAGCCGCATGTTGCCTGGGCCGTTGGCGCGTTTCGTTGCCGAGCACCCGAACGTGCAGGTCAGCATCCAGGACGGCACCGCCGAGCGCGTTCAGCAGTTGTTGGCCCAGGGGCAGGTGGACTTTGCCATCAGCAGCCTGTGGCTGGAGGATGAGCAGCTTGATTTTGCCCCGATCGTCAATGATCAGGTAGGTGTGGTGTGCCGCGCCGACCATCCACTGGCGCAGGCCGGCGATGCCCTGCACTGGTCGCAGTTGCAGGGGGTGCCGATGGTCCGCAACGGTACCTCGCAGCTGCTGGCAGGGACCGAGGCCGAATGCTTGCTGGAGCACAGCAGGCTGTTCGTCTCCAACATGATCTCGCTGATCGCGATGCTGGAGGAGGGAGTGGGCATCAGCACCTTGCCGTACCTGGCGTTCCCCCTGGAGAACGACAAGCTGGCGTTCGTGCCGCTGGTCGAACCCAAGGTGGAGCGGCACATCGGCATGCTGACGCGAAAGGGCCGCAGCCTGTCCCCTGCGGCAGCCGCGTTGCTGGCTTTTTTGCAGGTGCACCTGGCGACGGCCGGGTAACGTGGTGCTCCCCTTCACTTTGCCCCTGTCGGTCGGTTGAACGTTGCCAGGGGAGAGGGCTCATACATGCAAAGGGCACAGCGAGGAGTGTCACCCATGAGCATCGAACGCAGCATCCCCGAGCTTGAAGCCTGGTACGCCCAGTACGACGACATCAGCTACCGCCGCGCGTCGCCGGACGCCTACCACCATGAGCTGGTTCGCACCGCAGAGGCCCTGCGCGACGATGGTGCCATCGACTGGGACGACTGGCTGGCACTCAAGGCGCTGGCCGATGACGCCCATGTCCATGCGCTGGAGGATGCCGTGCAGGCCCACGTGAGCGACCCGGACGCATGAAAGCGCTGAAGATCGCCACGTTCAACCTCAACGGTATCCGCAGCCGCCTGCCGGCACTGCTGGCCTGGCTTGAGCGGGAACAGCCGGACATCGCCTGCCTGCAGGAACTCAAGGCACCCGACGCGCAGTTCCCGCGCCAGGCACTGGAGGCGGCCGGCTACGGCTGCCTCTACCAAGGGCAGCCGTCGTGGAACGGTGTGGCGATCCTGGCGCGTGGCAGCGAACCGTTGGAGGTACGGCGCGGCTTGCCCGGCATGGACGATGACGGCCAGAGCCGCTATCTGGAGGCTGCGGTGCATGGCGTGCTGGTGGCCTGCCTGTACCTGCCCAACGGCAACCCGCAGCCTGGGCCGAAGTTCGACTACAAGCTGCGGTGGTTCCAATGCCTGATCGAGCATGCCCAAGGGCTATACGCAAGCGGCCACCCGACGCTGCTGGCGGGCGATTTCAACGTGGTCCCCACCGACCTGGACATCTACAACCCACGCTCATGGCTGAAGGATGCGCTGCTGCAACCCGAGTCGCGAGCATGCTACCAGCAACTGCTGGACCAAGGCTGGGTCGATGCCATTCGCCATCTGCACCCTGACGAGCGCGTGTACACCTTCTGGGATTACTTCCGTAATCACTGGGCGCGCAATGCCGGGTTGCGCATCGACCACCTGCTGCTCAACCCGGACCTTGCGCCTTACCTGCGACGGGCCGGCGTCGACGCCTGGGTGCGCAACGAGGCCAAGGCCAGTGACCACGCGCCGGTGTGGATCGAGGTGGCCGGGCGCAAACAATGACTCACAACAGCGTGTCCAGGGTGATCGGAAACGCCCTGATGCGCTTGCCAGTGGCGTGGTAGATCGCGTTGGCGACTGCTGCGGCCACCCCGACCACGCCGATTTCGCCCACGCCTTTGGAGCCAAGATCGTTGACGATGTCGTCCTGTTCGTCGACAAATATCACCTCGACATCAGCGATGTCGGCATTGACCGGAATGTGATACTCGGCCAGGTTGTGGTTGAGTATCCGGCCTAGCGCGTGGTCAGTCTGGGCCTGTTCCTGCAAGGCCATGCCCAGGCCCCACACGACACCGCCGAGGATCTGGCTGCGAGCGGTTTTCGGGTTGACCACACGCCCGGCTGCGACGGCGCTGACCACGCGGTTGACCTTGATCGTGCCCAGCGCCTCATCCACCAGGACTTCGACGAACACGGCCGAGTGCGTGGCGGTGGAAAACGGTTCACGCTTCGCGCTCGGCTCTGCATCGATCTGTACTTCGAAGAAGCCTTTTTCCGATGTGGCAGCAATGTCCGAAAGCGCGATGCTCTGTTTGCCGAAATGCAGGTGACCGTCGGCGAAGGTGATTGCCTCCAAGGGCAGGCTGGCCAGTGCGGGGTAGGCCGCGCGGGCGCGCTCCAGCACCTTGCTGCGCAGGATCTGGCAGGCCTGCAGGACTGCCGCACCGACGGAGGAGACCGTGAACGAGCCACCCTGCAATGGCGCGGTGGGTAACGAGGAGTCGCCCAGCACGAAGGTCACGTCCGCTATCGGCAGGCCAACTGCGTCGGCGGCGATCTGGGTCATGACCGTGTAGGTGCCAGTACCGATATCGGTCGTCGCGCTGCTGACGGTCAAGTGGCCTTGCGCATCCAGCCGCGCCTTGGCGCTGGCTTTCATCTGCATGGCTTCCCACACGCCACCCGCCATGCCCCAACCGATCAGTTGCCGGCCTTTTCGCATGCTACGGGGTATGGCATTACGGCCGCTCCAGCCGAAGCGCCTGACGCCTTGGTCGTAGCAGGCCAGCAACGCCTTGCTGGAGTAGGGCTTGCCTTCGTTGCCGTTATGCTCGGTGAAATTGACCCGACGCAATTGCACCGGGTCAAGTTCGAGCGCACAGGCGAGTTCATCCATCGCACATTCCAGGGCAAGTACACCGGAGCCTGCACCGGGGGCACGCATGTCCAGCGGGGTGTACACGTCGAGCGGGGTCAGGCGATAGCTCAGCGCCACGTTATCGCAGCGGTAAAGCATGCCGCTCCACTCCACCAGGTGCTCGGTGAAGTCTTCGAAGCGAGACGTCTGGCCGATCGCGTCATGGGCAACGGCCAGCAACCGGCCGTCGGCATTTGCCCCCAGGCGCAGACGCTGCAGCGTGCGGGGCCGGTAACCAAAGGTGAACATCTGTTGGCGGGTGAGGGTGACCCTGACCGAACGTTTGAGTTGCAATGCGGCCATGACTGCAAGCGGCAACTGGTACTGCGGACGCAACCCTGAGCCAAACGCCCCGCCGACATACGCGGCCAGTACCCGGATGCGGTCCTTGGGCAGCCCGAACACCTTGTGCAGGTAGTCCTGGCAGTTCTGGGTGCCCTGGGTCTTGTCGTGTATCTCAAGCTGATCGCCGGGTTTGTAGAGGACCGTCGAGGCATGAGGTTCCATGGGGTTGTGATGCTCGTTGGCGGTCTGGTAGGTCGCATCGACCTTGACCGGCGCATGGGCGAACTGCCCGGCGAAGTCGCCACGGGGCGCTGGGGTCTCGGCAGGGGCCTTGTGGCTATGCTCGAGGGCGGCCAGCAAGTCGGTCTGGTGTGCCTCCTGGCTGTACTCGATCTTGATCAGGGAGCCTGCATAGCGGGCCAGTTCGAGGTTTTCGGCAACCACCAGTGCCAGCGGCTGCCCGCTGTACAGCACGCGGTCATTGAACAAAGGGCGAAAAGGCGCGCCTTCGGCCGAGTCTGCATCGCTGTAGTCATCGTCGTAACTGGATACCCGAGGGCGGTGGGCGTGGTCCAGCACGGCAACGACGCCGGTTACCTTCATCGCCTCGCTGCTGTCGATGTGAAGCACCCGGCCGCGGGCGATGGTGCTGCACACGACGCTACCATGCAGCAGCCCGGCTTCGGGGTATTCACCGGCATAGCGAGCCTGCCCGGTGACCTTTGCCACGCCATCGACGCGGTCCAGGGGCTGGCCGACAACAGTTGTAATGCCATTCATGGGGTGGCTCCTGCGTAGGTATTGCCAAAGGCGGCCTCACTGAGCGCACGCACGATGGCCCGCTGTGCGAGGGGGACCTTGAAACCGTTATGGCTCAGCGGCCTGGCACCTTGCAGCAACACGTGGGCGGCCTGGGTGAACAGTGCCTCGGAAGGCGCGTGGCCTTTGAGTACCTGTTCAGCGGTTGCTTCGCGCCAAGGCTTGTGCGCTACCCCGCCGAGTGCCAGACGGGCATCCTCAATGATGCCTCCCTTGATCTTCAGGCCAGCCGCGACCGATACCAGGGCGAAGGCATACGATGCACGGTCGCGAACCTTCAGGTAGCTGCAATGCGCCGCGAAGTCTGGCGGGGGCAACTCGATGGCGACGACAAGTTCATCGTCGCTCAAGTGATTGTCGCGCTCGGGTGCGTCACCCGGCAGGCGGTGGAAGTCTGCGAAGGCGATCTGGCGCTCATCGCGCGGGCCCTGCACGTGTATCACCGCCTCCAGGGCGGCCAGTGCCACGCACATGTCAGAGGGATGGGTGGCGACACAGGCGGCGCTGGCACCGAGGATGGCGTGCATCCGGTTCAGGCCTGTGCGCGCCGGGCAGCCGCTGCCGGGCTCGCGTTTGTTGCACGGCGTGCCGGTGTCGTAGAAGTATTGGCAGCGTGTGCGTTGCAGCAGGTTGCCGCCGGTGGTCGCCATGTTTCTCAATTGCGCTGAGGCGCCTGCCAGGATGGCCTGGGACAGCAGCGGGTAGCCCTGTTCGATCAGCGGGTGCCAGGCCAGCTCGCTATTGCTGACCAGTGCACCGATGCGCAAACCGCCGCTTGCCGTCGCTTCGATTGCCTGGAGCGGCAGGCCCGAGATGTCGATCAGGCGCTTGGGCTGTACCACGTTTTCCTTCATCAGGTCGACCAGGTTGGTGCCGCCGGCAATGAACCGGGAGGTTAAGTTTGCAAGGTTGATGGCTTCGTTGATAGTGGTGGGTTTGTGGTAGCTGAACGGGTTCATTTGCCTGCCTCCTGCATGAGCGGCAGGGCTTCTTCCACGGCCGCCACGATGTTGCCGTAGGCGCCGCAACGGCACAGGTTGCCGCTCATCTGCTCGCGTATGGCTTCGCGGCTGTCGGCCCGCCCTTCATGCGCAAGGCCGATGGCCGAGCAGATTTGCCCGGGGGTGCAATAGCCGCACTGGAACGCGTCATGGCTGATGAACGCACGCTGCATGGGGTGCAGCTGATCGCCGTTGGCCACGCCTTCGATGGTGACCAGTTCGGCGCCGTCGCACATGACCGCCAGGGTCAGGCAGGCATTCACACGCCGGCCGTCACGCAACACGGTGCAGGCGCCGCACTGGCCGTGGTCGCAGCCTTTCTTGGTGCCGATCAAGTCCAGCTGTTCACGCAGCAGGTCCAGCAGCGTCGTCCACGGCAAGACCTGCAGCGAGCGGGCCTGCCCGTTCAATGTCAGGCTTATGGAGTGCGCCTGGGCGCCCTCGGGAGTGATTGCACGCATGGGAGGTCCTCACGGTGGGTCATTTCTTGCCCGGCAATACCGAGCTGAGCACTTGTTTGGCCGTCTGCACGATCACGCCGGCCTGGTTCGGGTCACCCTGCAGCAGGGTGCTGGCGAACTTCTTCGCCTGTTCCAGCTTGATATGCGGCGGCAGCGGCGGCACGTTGGGGTCGGTCTTGAACTCGATCAGCACTGGCCGGTCGGCGGCCAAGGCCCGTTCCCAGGCGTCGGCGATGTCTTCCTCGCGTTCCACGTAGATGCCCTGCAGGCCGATGGAGATGGCGAACAGGTGGTAGGGCACGTCGGGGATCGACTGCGAGGCCTCGAACTTGGGGTCACCCTCTATTACCCGCTGCTCCCAGGTGACCTGGTTGAGGTCTTCGTTGTTGAACACTGCGCAGATCCACTGCGGGTTGTCCCACTGCTGCCAGTACTTGGCCACGGTGATCAGCTCGGCCAGGTTGCTCATCTGCATGGCGCCATCCCCGACCAGGGCGACCACCGCCCGTTGCGGGTGGGCGAACTTGGCGGCAATCGCATAGGGCACCGCCGCGCCCATGCTGGCCAGGCCACCGGACAGCGAGCACTGCATGCCCTGGCGGATTTGCAGGTCGCGGGCGAACCAGTTGGCGCAGGAGCCAGAATCGCTGCTGATAATGGCGTTGTCGGGCAGGCGTGGGGACAGTTCGTAAACCACGCGTTGCGGGTTGATCGGCTCGGCCTTGACCAAGGCGCGCTTTTCCAGGGTCTTGTCCCAGTGCGCCCGCCAGCTTTCGACCTTGTCACGCCAGCGCCGGTCCGCCTTGTGCTCCAGCAGTGGCAGCAACGCGTGCAGGGTTTGCGCAGCGTCGCCCACCAGGTTCACTTCCATCGGGTAGCGCAGGCTGAGCATGTCCGGTTGCAGGTCGATCTGCACCCCGCGGGCCTGGCCTTCCTTGGGCAGGAATTCGGCATAGGGGAAGCCTGAGCCGATCATCAGCAAGGTGTCGCATTCGTTCATCAGCTGGTAGCTGGGTTCGGTGCCGAGCAGGCCGATGGAGCCGGTGACCCAGGGCAGGTCATCTGGCAGCACGGCCTTGCCCAGCAGCGCCTTGGCCACGCCTGCGCCGAGTTTTTCCGCGAGCGCAATGACCTGCTCGGTAGCCTGCAGCGCGCCGGCCCCAACCAGTATCGCCACCTTGCGCCCAGCGTTGAGCACGTCGGCGGCGCGCTGCAGGTCCTCGTCGAAGGGGACAACCTTGGGCTTGCTGTAGCCGATGCCGGAATGCACCGTGCCATGGGCTCTGGGCGGCTCGCTGTAGGGCAGGTCCTGCAGGTCGTTGGGCAGGATGATTGCGGTGACGCGGCGCTCGCCGACAGCCGTGCGCACGGCGCGGTCGAGCAGGTGGCGCACTTGCTCGGGCGTAGAGGCCTGCTGGACGAAGGCACCGGCCACATCCTTGAACATCGACAGCAGGTCGAGTTCTTGCTGGTAGTGCCCGCCAAGCGCGGCGCGCGCCTGCTGGCCGACGATGGCCAGCACCGGCTGGTGGTCCATGCGCGCATCGTACAGGCCGGTAAGCAGGTGCGAGGCACCGGGGCCGGAGGTGGCGATGCAGACACCCAGTTCGCCCGTGAACTTGGCGTGGGCGCTGGCCATGAACGCGGCCATTTCTTCGTGGCGGGCCTGGATGAACTCGATCTTGCCGTTGGCCCGGCTCAGGGCGCCGAACACGCCATTGATGCCATCGCCGGGGTAGCCAAAGATGCGCCGCACGCCCCATTGATACAAGCGCTCCACCAGAAAGTCGCCTACCGTGCCAGTCATTGCCTTCTCCCGGAATGTCCTTGATAGGGGTCTGGACTTGGCTGGGTTTGGGAAAGTTTCAACGGTGTTCGCGTCTGTCGGCTGACCGGAACCTCGTCAGGCTCGCCGGCTTCCCAGGCACATCGACTACCGGACGAGGATGAACGCAGATGAGTGATATCGATACCACCAGCGGCAACTTGCAGACCTTGCTTTTTGAAGATGATGGGGCCACGCCCAACAACCGTTTTCCGGTACTGCTGTACCGCTTTCAGCTAGACCCTGCAGATGACAATGCCAGCGCGTTCGAAGCGCTGTTCTCGGCACACCAGTGGACGCCCCTGTGGCGTGCTGGCATTTTCGCCTACCACCATTATCACCCCAACGCCCACGAGGCCTTGGGCGTCGCCAGTGGCCATGCGCAGGTTACCCTTGGCGGCGAAGCGGGGCAGACGCTGAGTGTCAAAGCGGGCGATGTGCTGGTATTGCCGGCGGGTACCGGTCATCGCTGCGTCGAAGCCAGCGATGACTTTCTGGTGGTCGGCGCCTATCCGCACGGGCAGGAAGCGTACGACATCCAGCGTCCGGATCGTGCATCGCACCAACAGGCGCTGGCGCGCATCGCTGCAGTACCCGTCCCCGCGCAGGACCCGGCCACAGGCATGCAGATGAGCCACTGGCATAACCGAACAGCAAGCGACTGATGGCGCACTGTGATCTTGGCAGCCTGGTCGGTGTGACCGGTTCTCTCAAACCCACTCGACCCGGTCGGCCAGCCTGCTGGCTCGCTGCATCAGCACTTCGGCCGGCGTCGCGTTGCTGATGGCCAGGCGCAGGCGCCCGAGGCAGCGGCCTTGAATAGGCTCGATAGAGGCCGAATGCAGGCTCACACCTTCGCCCAGTGCCGCGCTGATAGCCGGCAGGTCGGGCTGCAATTGCTGGTTGCCGGTGTAATGCAGGTCGATGTAGCGGCGGCCAGGGGCAGTGGCCTTGTGCGGCAGGGCAGCATCGCTCAGCAGGATGCGGCTGACAGGGTGTTGGGGGTTGCCGAACACTTGCCACACCTCACCGGCCTCGACGATACGGCCTTGTTCCAGCACCGCCACGCGGTCACACAGGTCGCGTATCACCTGCATTTCGTGGGTGATCAGGACGATGGTCAGGCCCAGCCGCTGGTTGATGTCGCGCAACAGTTCAAGCACCGACTCGGTACTTTGCGGGTCGAGAGCCGAGGTGGCCTCGTCGCACAGCAGGATCTGGGGTTGCAACACCAGCGCCCGGGCAATGCCCACGCGCTGCTTCTGGCCGCCTGACAGCTGGGCCGGGTAGTCCCCGGCGCGACCTGCCAGGCCGACCAGTTGCAACAGTTCCTGCACCCGGGCGGCGCGCTGCGCGCGCGGCACGCCGGCCATGCGCAGCGGTAGTTCGACATTCTCCCCGACGGTGCTGTTGGCCAGCAGGTTGAAGTGCTGGAAGATCATCGCCACCTTGCGCCGCAAGGCCTGCAGGGGCTTGCCCTGCAGCCCGGCAATGTCCTGGCCGTCGATCAGCACCTGGCCAGCGCTGGGGGCCTCCAGGCGGTTGAGCAGGCGCAACAGCGAGGACTTGCCCGCGCCACTGCGGCCAATGATGCCGAACACCTCGCCGCGGCGTATCTCCAGGTCGATGGCATCCAGCGCACTGACCCCGCCATAGCGCTTGTGGATGCCCTGCAGTCGCAAGTGGGCCTGGGCTGGCTGGAGCTGTTGCTGAAAGCGGCTCATGGCTCAGAACCCCGGGGCGATCTGGCCCTTGTAGCGGGTCAGGATGAAATTGCGTACTTCTGGCGAATTGAGCGCCTTGGCCAGTTTCTGGATGCCCGGGTCCTGGAGGTTGTCGGGGCGGGCGACCAGGTATTCGACGTACAGGTCCTTGCCTTTTTCGACGATCAGCGCGCTGTTGGTATCGATACCGGCCTCCAGTGCGTAGTTGGCGAAGACGAAGGCCAGGTCTACCTGCTTGACCGAGCGGGCCAGCATGGCGCCTTCCAGCTCGCGGATCTTCAGGTGGCGCGGGTTGTCGATGATGTCGCGCTGGGTCGATTGCGGGTTGCTCGGATCCTTGAGTTTGAGCAACCCAGCCTCGGCCAGCAGCACCAGGGCGCGGCCGGTATTCACCGGGTCATTGGGGATGGCCACGCTGGCGCCCTCGGGCAGCTCGGCCAGGGTCTTGTACTTGGCCGAATAGGCACCGAACGGCTCGATGTGCACGCCGACCACCGGGACCAGGTCGGTATGCCGGGTCTGGTTGAAGTCGTTGAGGAACGGCCGGTATTGGTAGTAGTTGGCATCCAGGTGCTTTTGCGCCAGTTGCAGGTTGGGCTGGATGAAGTCGTTGAACACCTTGATGTCGAGGTCCACGCCTTCCTTGGCCAGGGCCGGTTTGACGAATTCGAGGATCTCGGCGTGGGGCACCGGTGTGGCACCCACGACCAGGTGTTCGGCGGCCTGGGCGCTGAAGGCGATGAAGGCGGCGAGGGCAGTGAAGGTCTTTCTCATGATGGCAATACCTTGAGGGGAGTCAGCGTCGGGTGAAATGTCTTACCAGGCGGTCGCCACTCATCTGCAGCACCTGCACCAGCAGGATCAGCAGCAGCACGGTGACCACCATCACATCGGTCTGGAAGCGCTGGTAGCCGAAGCGGATCGCCAGGTCGCCGAGGCCGCCGCCGCCGATCACGCCGGCCATGGCGGTGTAGTCGACCAGCACGATGGCGGTGACCGTGACGGCCGCGATCAGCCCGGTGCGCGCTTCGGGCAGCAGGGTGTAGCGGATGATCTGGGCGATGCTGCCGCCCATGGCCTGGCTGGCCTCCACCAGGCCGCGGTCGACTTCGCGCAGGGCGGTTTCCACCAGGCGTGCGAAGAACGGCGTGCAACCGACCACCAGCGGCGGGATGGTGCCCTTGACCCCGAGCGAGGTGCCGGTCAGCAGCGTGGTCACCGGGATCAGTACGATCAGCAGGATGATGAACGGCAGCGAACGCAGCACGTTGACCACCACGGAAAGACCACGGTAGAGCGGCCCGTTGGCCAGCAGTTGGCGTTGCCCGGTGAGGTACAGCAACACCCCCAGGGGCAGCCCGAACAGCACGGTGAAGCCCAGGGCCGCGCCCAGCATGCTCAAGGTATCGAGGCAGGCCTGGGCGATTTCCGCCCAGTCAAGGTTGCTTAGCAGTTCGTTCATCGGCGAGCCTCACGGCGCAGGGCGGCAACCGGGTGCGATCCGCCCAGGCGGTCACCGCGGCCGAACAGCTTGTGGCGCAACGTGCCGGGTTGGTAGGCACGCTTGAACAGCCCGCGGGCTTGCAGTTCTGGCACCAGCAGGTCGACCACCGCTTCGAAGGTTTCCGGCGCGACCACGCTGGCCAGGTTGAAGCCGTCGACATCGGTTTCCTCCACCCACTCCTGCAATTGATCGGCCACGGTCTGTGCCGAGCCCACCAGCACCGGGCCGTCACCACCGATGGCGCAGTATTCGGCAATTTCGGCAGTGGTCCAGGTGCGTGTCGGGTCGGCACGGGTGAAGGCTTCCACGGCGGACTGGATGGCGTCGCTGGGCACGTCGCGCAGCACCTGGTCGGGCGCGTATTCGGCGAAGTCGATACCGGTCCAGCCCGACATCAGTGCCAAGGCGCCGCTGGCGCTGGCGTACTGGCGATACTCCTCGAGCAGGGCCAGGGCCTGCTGGTCGGTGGGCGCGACGATGACCGTCAGTTGTTCGAGGATCTGTACCTCATCGGCTGCGCGGCCGCTGGCAGCCACCGCCGCGCGCAGTTCGGCCACCTGCTTGCGCAGCACCGCCTTGCTGGGTGCGGCGACGAACACGCACTCGGCATTGGCGGCGGCGAAGGCACGGCCGCGGCTCGATGCGCCGGCCTGGTAGATCACTGGCGAGCGTTGCGGCGAGGGTTCGCTCAAGTGAAAACCCGGCACCTTGAACCAGCTGCCCTGGTGGTCGATGCCATGGACCTTGCGCGGGTCGACATACACCCCGGTTTCCCGGTTGGCCTGGACCGCATCATCGTCCCAGCTGGTTTCCCAGAGTTTGTAGCAGACCTGCAGGTATTCCTCGGCCAGGGCATAACGCTGATCGTGGCTGAGGGGCGGCTGCCCCAGGTTACGCGCGCCGCTGGCGAGGTAAGAGGTGACGATGTTCCAGCCGGCGCGCCCCTGGGTCAGGTGATCGAGGGTGCTCATGCGCCGGGCGAACGGGTAGGGGTGTTCGAACGACACCGACGCGGTCACGCCGAAGCCCAGGTGGCGGGTGGCTGCGGCCATGGCGGGCACCAGCTGCAAGGGGTCGTTGACCGGTACCTGGGCGGCGTTGCGCAAGGCCGCGTCGGCATTGCCGCCAAACACGTCATACACGCCCAGCACGTCGGCGATGAACAGGCCATCGATGCAGCCCCGCTCCAGGGTCTTGGCAAGCGCTACCCAATAATGGATATCGGTGTAGCGGGTGGCCTGGTCCCGCGGGTGGCGCCAGAGCCCGGGCGAAAGGTGGCCGACGGTGTTCATGGCAAAGGCATTGAGGCGGATCTGCTTGGTCATGGTCGGGCAGCCTCAGTTCCAGTCATGGCGGGCAGGCTTGATGCCGTTCAAGGCCCAGTTGCCGACCAGGTGATATTTCCAGCGCACCGGGTCGTGCAGGGTATGCACCCGGGCGTTGCGCCAGTGGCGGTCGAAGTTGTGCCGAGTCAGCGACGAGCGCGTGCCGCCCAGTTCGAACAGGCGGTTGCTGGCTTCGATGGCCACCTCGGTGGTGAGCACCTTGGCCTTGGCCACGGCCACCGAGGCCAAGGCCACGTTGTCTTCATCCGGTGCCGGTCTGGCCGCATCCAGCGCCAGGCCCGCGCGTTCCAGCAGCGCCTCGGCCGCTTCCTGGCGGATTTCCAGTGAGCCGACCTGGATGATGGTCAGTGGGTCTTCGCTGGCCTTTTCGACCTTGGCATCGATCCACGGGCGGGCGTGCTGGCGCACGAAGGCAATGGTGTCGTCCAGTGCCGCACGGCCGATGCCGGCATCGATGGCGGCGGTGGTGAGCTGGGCGAAGGGGCCTGCCAGGGTCGGGCTCTCGTAGGAGCGGTAGCTGGGGAACAGGTTGAATGCCGCTACCCGCAGGCCATCGAGCAGCACGGTGCCGCTGGAGGTGGTGCGTTGGCCCATGCTGCTCCAGTCGTCGACGATCACCAGGCCTGGCGTACCACGTTCGACGAATGCCAGCTGCGCACGGTCCTGCTCATCCAGTGCCAGTACCCCGATCCAGTGGGCGTACAACGAGCCGGTGCAGTAGCCTTTGCGTCCATCGATGCGAAAGCCGTCGCCTTCGGCCACCAGTCGGGTGCTGATGTCCTGGACGGTCTTGCCGCCGGTTTCCGACAGGGCATTGGCAAAGCGATGGCCCTGCAGCACCAGGCCGAAGAAGTGGCGTTGCTGTTCGGGGGTGCCTTGCAGGCGGATGTCTTCGAGCAGGCAGTAATGATTCTGCGGAATTTGCCCCAACGACGGATCGGCGGCCGAGACGATGGCGATGACCTGGGCGAGCGTGGCGAACGAGACCTCGGCACCGCCATAGGCGCGTGGCACGGTGATGCCCCACAGCCCGCTGTTGGAGAAGGCGTCGACAATGTCTGCCGGCACTTCGCGCTGTCGATCACGTTCGGCTGCGCCTTCGCGCAGCAGTGCCGCCACCTGGTGGGCGACGGCGATCGCTTCGGCGTCGTCGTGGATGATGTGCGCTGCGGGGCGGCGGATATCGTAGGCAGCAGAGAGGATTTCGCTAGGCATGGACAACTCGATGTGTAGTCGGACGACTTCACATTGCAGCTGTTGTGCCAGCCCCTGTGCCCCTGCAAAACCGGGGGTTGCAGCTGACTGATGCTGATTCTTCCTGTGTAAAAGCACTGGCAACTGTTGCTGAGGTGTTGGCCCGGCAACAGTGGCATGGTCGGGTTCACTTGTGCAGTGCTTGCACCAACTCTGCCTTGGTCATCTTCGAGCGTCCCTTGATGCCTTTGCTGCGCGCCTCCTTGAGCAGGCTGTCTTTGGTCTGGCTTTGCAGCGAGGTGCTCGATGTGCGGGCATGACCTTCGCGTGACTTGGCTGCTCGCTTGGCCGAGTCCGAGCGGGCGGTTTTCTTCTCGGCAGATGAGGTCTTGCTGCCCGAACCGCTCGACTTCTCGCCACCCCCGGACTGCTTGTTGACGGTGGCCCAGGCGCGCGCCTCGGCTTCATCCTTCGGCACGCCCTTATGTTCGTAGCTCTCCTCGATGTGCTCGGCCTTGCGCTTCTGCTTGTCGGTGTATTTGTCCTTGTCGCCGCGTGGCATGGCAGTCACTCCTGCAGGGTGTGTATGCACGGTTGAAGGCGCTGGGTGCGTGGAGTGCCATCGAATGGACGGGCGGCGTGCTCACGGCTCGCTGATCTGCGACAGCGGCCTGGCCACGTGTTCCAGCGAACGCCGCTCGGCCGCCACGCCCCAGATTGCCTGGGTCAGGCCGGCGATGATCATCAGCGCCGCGCCAATCAGGTAACCGTACAGCACGTTGACACGTTCGCCGCTTTCGATCAGCGCTGCGAACAAGGTTGGCCCGATCAGGCCACCCAGACCGGTACCGAAGGCATAGAACACGGCAATGGCCAGGGCGCGGATTTCCAGCGGGAAGGTCTCCGCCACCGTGAGGTAGGCCGAACTGGCCGCCGCCGAGGCGAAGAAAAAGATCACCATCCAGGCGATGGTCTGCTGGGTAACGTCGATCAGTTCCTGTTGGAACAGGTAGCCGCTGACGGCCAGCAGCACGCCCGAGACCAGGTAGGTCGAGCTGATCATGATGCGCCTGCCGACCACGTCGAACAGCCTGCCCAGCAGCAGCGGGCCACAGAAGTTGCCCAGGGCGAAGGGCAGGATGTACCAGCCCACCTTGGCCGCTGGTACGCCGTAGAAGTCGGTGAGCACCAGCGCATAGGTAAAGAAGATCCCGTTATAGAAGAATGCCTGGGCGGTAAGCAAGGCCAGGCCTACCAGTGCGCGGCGCCGATGCTCGACGAACAGGCTGTGGAACACCTCGCGCAACGGCGTATGGTCGCGGGCGCGCAGGCGCAGGGGTGGGGCCTGCAGCGGTGGGATCGCGATGCCGCGCGCATGGTAATGGCGTTCGATGCCGGCGACGATGCGCTCGGCGTGTGCCGGCTGGTTGTGGATCATCAGCCAGCGCGGGCTTTCCGGGATCCACAGGCGCATCAGCATGATCAGCAAGCCCAGCACCGCGCCGATGCCGAAGCACAGGCGCCAGCCCAGATCGCCACCGACGACTATCGGGTCGAGCAGGACCACGGCACCAATCGCACCGAGCGCTGCGCCGATCCAGAAGGTACCGTTGATGGTCAGGTCGACCCAGCCGCGATAGCGTGCCGGGGTGAATTCCTGGATAGTCGAGTTGATCGCCGTGTATTCGCCGCCGATACCGGCGCCGGTAAGGAAGCGGAACAGCAGGAAGCTCCACAAGTTCCAGGAAAGCGCGGTCGCAGCCGTGGCACCGATGTACAGGAACAAGGTGATGAAGAACAGCCTGCGCCGCCCCAGGCGGTCGGTCAGCCAGCCGAACAACAGCGCACCGAGGACCGCCCCGGCAATGTAGCTGGCGCCTGCCAGGCCAATGTCGGTGTTGCTCAGGTGCAGAGCAGGGCTGGCCTTGAGCGCGCCGGCCACCGAGCCCGCCAGGGTGACTTCCAGGCCGTCGAGCAGCCAGGTGATGCCCAGTGCCAGTACCAACAGGGTGTGAAAGCGCGTCCACGGCAGGCGGTCGAGGCGGGCGGGGATGTCGGTGCTGTACAGGCGCTCCTGGGCAGCGCCGGTCTGCTGCAAGGCTTGTGTCGTCACTGCAATGCCTTCATTCAACCGTCCGATTGCTCCTCTGGTGGAACCTGCCCCTCTGGCCAGTCTGGAGCTTCCTGTTGCGGTTCCGCTTCTGGCTTGGGCACGGGCTCGCCCGGATTGTGCGGCACTTCGTCGACATACGGGTCAGGGTGGTTGGGGTCGATCATGGCCTGTCTCCTGAAAGGTTGGTTACCTCCTGTTAGGGCGTGCAGGTGCGTTGGCTGTTCAATCCGATTCGCCAGTGGCTGCGATGGTGTTTGCACTGGAGCGAGTGGGTCAAACGTGATTAGTTCTGTAGGCCAGCGGTGAAGGCTGAGATAATGAAGGCCAATCACAAGGGCCATGCCATGCTGTCCATCTCCAATAACGTGCATTTGCCAGATGCCGAGATCGAACTGACCTACATCCGCGCGCAAGGCGCAGGCGGGCAGAATGTCAACAAGGTGTCCAGCGCCGTGCACCTGCGGTTCGACATTCGAGCCTCGTCGTTGCCCGAGTTTTACAAGGAGCGGCTGCTGGCGCTGCGTGACAGCCGCATCACCGGCGATGGCGTGCTGATCATCAAGGCCCAACAGTACCGCACCCAGGAGCAGAACCGCGCTGACGCATTGGCGCGTCTTGCCGAGTTGATCATCACTGCGGGCAAGGTCGAGAAGAAACGCCGGCCAACCAAGCCGACTCTGGGCTCGAAGACACGCCGGCTTGAAGGAAAAGCCAGGCGCAGTGATGTCAAGGCGGGGCGGGGGAAGGTGGAGTTCTAGAGTGAACCCGTTTTAACTGAGAGATGCATGCCTTGAGGTCTTCAGCGCCTGTGAGATCGAGCGCCGCCCGCGCGGCGCTCGATCTCACAGGCGCTGAAAATCGCCCGCCAGCCACCTGCCAGCCCGAACGTGCATTACCATGGCGATCCCATTACTTCACATGCCGGAGCCTTCCCATGAGCAACACCTCATTCCGCCAACCCGTCATCGCTGACGCCGAGCGCTGCTACGCGATCGAAATCGGTGCCTACGAGGGCGACGAGGCGGCCACGCTGGAGAAGATCCGCACGCGTATCAGCCAATACCCCGAAGGCTTCCTGCTGCTCCAGGACCCCCACGGCATCGTCGGCTTCATCAACAGTGGCTGCGCCCACGAGGTGGTGATGTCCGACGAGGCCTTCAAGGAACTGGTCGGCCACGACCCGCAGGCGCCCAATGTGGTGATCATGTCGGTGGTGGTGGACCCGGCTCACCAGGGCAAGGGCTACGCCAAACGACTGATGCGGGAGTTCATCAGCCGCATGCAGGCGCAGGGCAAGCAGAGCATCCACCTGATGTGCAAGGAACAGCACGTCGAGCTGTACCGCAAGATGGGCTACCAGTATGTGCGGCCTTCGCCCTCGGACCACGGTGGCATGGCCTGGCATGAAATGGTCATGGCGCTCTGACGTAGCGGGTAACTTGTGTCGAGGGCACGGCAACGCATCTAGTCACATTTGGTTACCAAGGAATGACAGCCCGCTGACGGTGTGCCCCGTACTAGAGGGGGTTAAAGCATCCACTGCCATTCAACAGTCACAAAGCTGTAACACAGCTGCTGCAAAGTGTGCTGGCCATCACACGGAGCGCTTTTTCCATGATACGCCTGATGAAGTCTGCTGCACTTGCCGTTGCCGTCTCGCTTAGCGCCACCTCGGCCTTTGCCGCAGACAACGTTCGCCTGACCGGTTCCGGCGCGAGCTTCCCAGCACCGATCTACCTGACCTGGTTCAAGGACTTCAGCAAGAACACGGCTGGCGTCACCGTCGACTACCAATCCAAGGGGAGCGGGGCAGGGGTTCAGGACTTCCTGAACAAAACCGTCGATTTCGCCGCCAGCGACTCGGCCATGAGCGAAGCAGACATTGCCAAGGTCGGCGAAGGCGTGCAGTTGCTGCCGATGACCGCCGGTGAAATCGTCCTGGCCTACAACCTGCCAGGCAACCCGAAAGGCCTGAAGCTGCCGCGCGATGTGTACTCCAACATCTTCCTCGGCAAGATCACCCAGTGGAACGACCCACAGATCGTCAAGGCCAACCCGGGCCTGAAGCTGCCTGAGCTGCCGATCACCGTGGTCGTGCGTGCCGACTCCAGCGGTACCAACGCTGTCTTCACCAAGCACCTGTCGGCCATCAACGCCGACTTCAAGAAAGACCTGGGTGAAGGCAACACCGTCAACTGGCCGGCCACCGACAAGTTCATCAAGTCGCCGAAGAACGATGGCGTGACCGCCACCGTTCGCCAGACCCCGGGCGCCATCGGCTACATCGAATACGGCTTCGCCAAACTGGCCAAGGTCGACTTCGCCGAGCTGGAAAACAAGGCCGGCCAGTACGTCGTGCCGAACGCCGAAAGCGGTGCCGAAGCACTGGCTGCGGTGAAGATGCCGGAAAACCTGATTGCTCACCTGCCAGACCCGGAAGGTGCCAAGTCCTACCCGATCACTTCCTACACCTGGATGATCTTCCGCAAGGACAACGGCAGCCCGGAAAAGGCCAAGGCCATGCGTGACATGGTCGAGTACGGCCTGACCCACGGCCAGAAGATCGCCGACTCGATGGGCTACATCCCGCTGCCGCCGTCGGTTGTCGATGAAGTGCGCAAAGCGTCGCAGAGCATCCAGTAATACCTTCAGGCGCTCCCGGCGTGGTGTGACCACCATGCCGGGGGTGTTTGCCCTTAGTCCCGGAATCAGCTAAATGAACACACCTTTTGCCATACCGGATAACCCAGACTCCGCGTGCCAGCCACCGTCAACCAAGGACTTCCTGGTCGATCGCACCTTCCGTGCCCTTGCACGTATCGGTGTGGTGCTGATTCTCGCGCTGGTTTTCGCGTTGGTATACGAAGTAGGACGCAAAGCACTTCCAGGAATGGAAAAGCACGGGTTTGACGTGCTGTTCGGCAGTGTGTGGGACGTCAACCAGGGCAAATACGGCATTTTGCCAGCCATTTGGGGCACGCTTTACAGCGCCCTGATCGCCTTGTTGATCGCCGGTTTCTTTGGCGTCAGCATGGCCATTTTCCTCACCCAGGATTTCTTGCCGGCGAGGCTCGCCGCGGTGTTTCGCACCATCGTCGAGCTGCTCGCCGCCATCCCCAGCGTCGTCTACGGCCTGTGGGGCATCTATGTCGTGATTCCGGCCATCCGGCCGTTGACCGCCTGGCTGAACAGCGAGCTGGGCTGGATCCCGTTCTTCGGCACCTCCCTGAGTGGCCCCGGCCTGCTGCCGGCGGCGTTGGTGCTGGCGATCATGATCCTGCCGACCATTGCCGCGGTTTCCCAGGATGCGCTGACCAGCGTCCCGATGAAGACCAAGCAGGCTGCCTACGGCATGGGTACCACCCATTGGGAAGCCATCCTCAAAGTCATGGTGCCGTCGGCCGCCACCGGCATCTTCGGCTCGCTGGTGCTGGGCCTTGGCCGCGCACTGGGCGAAACCATGGCCCTGGCGATGCTGGTGGGTAACGCCAACACCATCACCCTTTCCCTGTTTGCCCCGGCCAACACGCTGGCAGCCTTGCTGGCGCTGAACTTCCCTGAGGCCGGGCCGAACGAGATCGAGGTGCTGATGTACGCAGCACTGGTGCTGATGTTCATCACCTTGCTGGTGAACGTGTTCGGTTCGATGATCATGCTCTACGCCCAGCGGGGTAACAAATAATGACTGACCTCACTGCAGCCACCGCCTCATTGCCCAGCCTGCAACGCCGCTTCGAAGGCCGTGCCCTGCGCAGCCTGGTGCTGACCTCCACGGTCTGGTGCGTGGCCCTGCTGGCCAGCGTGCCGCTGATTTCCGTGCTGTACATGCTGATCACCCGTGGCGGTGCGCGCCTGAGCCTGGAAGTGTTCACCGAGCTGCCACCCACCGGTTTCGAGATGGGCGGTGGTTTCGGTAACGCCCTGGCCGGTACCTTTGTCATGGTTGGCATCGCCGCCGCCATCGCGGTGCCGGTCGGCATCCTCGCGGCGGTGTTCCTCGCCGAACTCGGGCCTGAGAGCAAGCTGGCCAACGCCTCGCGCTTTGCCGCGAAGATGCTCACCGGCCTGCCGTCGATCCTCGCCGGTGTATTCGCCTACGCCCTGGTGGTGATGACCACCGGTAGCTACTCGGCCCCGGCCGGTGGCGTGGCGCTGGCGGTACTGATGCTGCCGATCGTCGTGCTGACCGCTGAAGAAGCCATGAAGATGGTGCCCAAGATCATGAAGGACGCCGCCTACGGCATGGGCTGCACCCGCGCCCAGGTGATCTGCAAGATCGTCCTGCCGACCGGCATGCCGGCCATCCTCACCGGCGTCATGCTGGCCGTGGCCCGCGCCGCGGGCGAAACCGCGCCGCTGCTGTTTACCGCGCTGTTCAGCAACTACTGGATCTACCACGATGGCAGCCTGGCCGTCATGAACCCCACGGCATCGCTTGCCGTACTGATCTACAACTTCTCCGGCATGCCGTTCGACAACCAGCTGGAGCTCGCCTGGGCGGCCTCGCTGGTGTTGGTGATGATCGTGCTGGTAGTCAACATTCTTAGCCGCATTTTCGGCAAGCCCAAGTACTGAGAAAGGGAGCATTCGACCGTGAACGTATCAACTGCACAGAGAGCCGCTCCCATGGTCAGCGAAGCGCCAATCGTCATGGACTGCAAGCTGGACAAGATTTTCTACGGCAACTTCATGGCCGTGCGTGACAGCCATGTACCGATCCGCAAGAACGAGATCACCGGTTTCATCGGCCCGTCCGGCTGCGGCAAGAGTACCGTGCTGCGCAGCCTCAACCGCATGAACGACCTGGTCAAAGGCTTCCGCTTCGAAGGCCATGTGCACTTCCTTGGCCAGGATGTCTACGGCAAGGGCGTGGACCCGGTGGTGGTGCGCCGCTACATCGGCATGGTGTTCCAGCAGCCTAACCCGTTCTCCATGAGCATCTTCGACAACGTCGCCTTCGGCCTGCGCCTGAACCGCTACAAGGGTGACATCGGCGACCGCGTCAAGCACGCCCTGCAAGGCGCCGCGCTGTGGGACGAGGTCAAGGACAAGCTCAAGGTCAGCGGCCTGTCGCTGTCCGGCGGCCAGCAGCAGCGCCTGTGCATCGCCCGTGCCATCGCCACCGAGCCGGAAGTGCTGCTGCTTGACGAGCCATGCTCGGCACTCGACCCGATCGCCACCCGTCGCGTGGAAGAGCTGATGGTCGAGCTGAAGAAGGACTACACCATCGCCCTGGTCACCCACAACATGCAGCAGGCGATCCGTGTGGCCGACACCACCGCGTTCTTCTCGGTCGACATCTCCCAGGGCACCCGTACCGGTTACCTGGTGGAGATGGGCCCGACCACGCAGATCTTCCAGAATCCGCGTGAGCAGCTGACCAGTGACTACATCAGCGGCAAGTTCAGCTGAAGAGATGACCAATGGATGCGACATGTCGTCTTGACCTGCCAGCGGTAGAGCGCGCACTGCGCGAAGTGCAGGGCCGCTTTGGCGAACTCAGCCAACACTTCACCGAACCGCGTGATCCGTTCACCGACGAGGTGTTGCTCAATGTGCTTGAAGGCTATGCCTTGATTGACGACTATGTCGCACGGGGTGTGGACCTGTTCGACCTGCAGCAGTTGAACCTGATGCTGGAGATCAACGCCACCGTGCTGTGCGGCAGCGACCCGGCGCGCCGCCGCGAGTTCGCCCCCCACCTCGCGGCCACCGAGGCACGCTTTTTCAACAACGTGGAAGGCGGCATCAAGGATCTGTACAACTGGTATTGCGCGTACCGCAGCGAGTCCATCTGGAAACGCGCAGCCGGTGTCTATGTACGCATCCTCAGCAAGCCGCAGTTGTTCATCGAAGGGAACAATCGCACGGGATCGCTCATTGTCAGCTATCTGCTGATGCGTGCCGGGCTGCCGCCGTTCGTGCTGACGCTGGACAACGCCGAGGGTTACTTCAACCCGTCCTCGGTCATTCGCAACTCCGCCAAGCATGGTGTGAAAGCTTTGTACGAATTGCCCAAGATCAAGAAAAAGTACGCGGCCTTCCTCGAAGCGAAGGCGCCTGAACCCGAACAGTTCTTCCTGCGCGGCACCTGCGCGCCAGCCCGTCAGGGGAGCCGATGATGCAAAGGTATTCGATGCTGGAGCAGGGCAAGGCCGGTGGGCGACGTGCGTGGCAAGCCATCGGGCGCAAATTCAGGCGCCCGCAGATGCGCATTTCCTTCGATATCGATGACACGCTCGCCTGCCTGCCGCACCACGCCGATGAAGAACAGAGCAAGCTGCCGGCGTTCCTCCATCGCTGGCTGGGCGAACCGCTGCGCAGTGGCACGCGCTCGCTGATCCGTGACCTGCGCCGCCAGGGCTGCAGCATCTGGATCTATACCTCGTCGGGCCGCACACCGGCCTATATCCGCCGTTGGCTGATGCTCTATGGCATTCATGTCGACGGTGTGGTCAACAGTGATCGCCACCAGCATGTGCTGTTGCAGCACGGGCTTGAGAATGCCCCCTCGAAGTACCCGCCGGCATTCGACATCGACTTGCATGTCGACGATTCCGAAGGGGTCGGGATCGAGGGCTTTGACCACGGGTTCCGCGTGGTGGTGGTCAACCCGGAAGATGACAGCTGGGCGCAGAAGGTAATGGATGCGGCGGAACAGGTGCAGGCTCAGCTGGCCTGGCAGCAACCGCAGCGGTTTCAGGTGCCGGTGCGTCGGCGTGAGCAAGCGCTGGCTTCCTGAGCGTCTGCTGCCCTGGGGCATTTGATAGCACCCTGTGGTCGCCTTGGAATGTGCATCGCCTATGCGACCGAGCGCCGCCCGCGCGGCGCTCGATCTTTGATCAATGGTGCGCACTGTCCACGGCGATGCCTTCGCCAGACACTTCCATGTACTTGGCGCTGCGGTTGGCAATGGCGTAGTGAATCAACCCGCCAAGGCCCGCGCCGAAGAACCAGGAGAACTGCGACAGCGTCTCGAACGCCGGCACCAGCGCCAGCAGGATGGCGATCAGCGAAGCCGGGATGAACGCCGCCACGGCGCGCAGGTTGACCCCGCCGCGGTAGTGATAGGCACCCTCAGGGCTTTCGCTGTACAACTCGGGCAGGTTCACCCGGCCGCGGCGTACCAGGTAGTAGTCGGTGACCATGATCCCGTACAGCGGGCCGAGCAGGGCACCCAGGCCTCCGAGGAAGTACACGATCACCGACGGGCTGTTGTACAGGTGCCAGGGCAGGATCACCACCGCGATGGTGGCGCTGAGCAAGCCTGCGCGGCGGAAGTTCAGCACCTTCGGTGCCAGGTTGGTGAGCACGAAGGCCGGGGCGACGAAGTTGGCCATGATGTTCACCGCCACGGTGACGAGCAGGAAGGCCAGGCAGGCCAGCACCAGGCCGGCGGTGTTGGGAATGGCGGCGACGATTTCGCTGGGGCTTTGCACCAGCTTGCCGTCGATGCTGAATTGCGCACCGGCGAGCACCACGGCGATCAACGCGAAGCCGAGCATGTTCACCGGCAGGCCCCAGAAGTTGCCCACGCTGATGGTCCGTCGATCCGGGCAGTTACGCGTGAAGTCGCAGAAGTTGAGAATCATGGTGCCGTACAGCGACACCCACAGTGCGGCGGCACCGAGCACTTTCAACCACATGCCGGAGCCGGTCGGCGCGTTGCCGCTGGACCAGGCAATCGACAGCCCGCTGCGCCAGTACATCCAGCCTGCCAGGCCGCTGAAGGCGACCAGGATGATCGGCCCGGCGAGGGATTCGAAGCGGCGCACCATTTCCATGCCATAGGCGAAGATCGCCACCTGCACGCACCAGATGCCAAGGAAAGTCACCCAGCCCAGGGTCGACAGGCCGAGGATCGAGTTCTGGTCGTAGGGCTTGAGGTCCGGCGCGATGGCGGTGAGCAATACGCGCAGGACCACCGAGGCGAGGTAGGTCTGGATGCCGAACCAGGCGATGGCTATCACCGCGCGGATCAGAGCCGGGATCTGCGCGCCATGGATGCCGAAGCTGATCCGGCACATGACCGGGTAGGGCAGGCCGGTCTTCTGCCCCATGTAGCCGGACAGGTTCATCAGGCCGTAGATCACCAGTGCACCGAGGGCGAAGGCAGTGAGGATCTGCGCGCCGCTCATGCCCAGGGCGAACAGGCCGATGGCGAAGGAGTAGTTGGCGATGTTGTGCACGTCGTTGGTCCACAGCGCAAACAGGCTGTAGCGCCCCCAGGTGCGATTGGCCGCACGGGTCGGCGCAAGGTCGCTACTGTACAGGCGTGGGCTCAACGGCGACTCACTGGAGCCGGCCGTTTCGGCGGGGCAATCGGCAAGCTGGCCAACATCGGAACGGGAAATCGACGCCATCGGGACTCCATGATGGTTGTGTACTTTTATTATTTGTATTTGTATACAAACAAGATTCGTACCAACCCATGGGCGTGCAGGAATTCACGGCGTCTGCGCTTTCTCAACGGTTTTTTGCGTTGTGGATTACGCTTTGAAGTGGGAAGTTTGTGCACATGTTTGTGCGCCGTTGTTACCGCCGCGCACCGCGATGATGCTCTGGGTGGCTTGCGGGGCATGTTGCGCATAAGCTGAGGCCAGGATGCCATGAGGAACCGTTCGATGTTGCATGCATTGCTCGCGCTGGGTCTGTTGCTTGCCGCCACCCTGGTCGAAGCGGCGCCGCTGCAGGTGCCCACCCCGGCTGCACTGAGGAGCCAGATCGATCACCTCAAGCCCGGCCAGTTTCTCTGGTACCCGCAGGTCTCACCGGCGGGGCCGGTGACTGTGGTGGTCAGCCTCACCGAGCAACGTGCCTACGTTTATCGCAATGGCATCGCCATCGGCGTCAGCACCGTGAGCAGCGGCAAGGCAGGGCGGGAAACCCCCACCGGGGTGTTCAGCATTTTGCAGAAGAAAGTCGAGTACAAATCCAGCCTCTACAACGACGCACCGATGCCTTATATGGAGCGGCTGACCTGGGACGGTATCGCCCTGCACGCGGGCCATCTGCCGGGTTACCCGGCTTCCCATGGTTGCGTACGCCTGCCGTTGGAGTTTGCCAAGAAGCTGTATGAGGCCACCGGCTTCAGTTCCACCACCGTCATCGTTTCCGATACCCACAGTGCACCGGTGGAGGTCTACCACCCTGGCGTGCTGGCGCCGACGGTCAATGCTGGCAAGGCCCAGGGGCCGCTGGTACTGAGTAACCATCAGTTCTGGAACGACCCGGACCCGACGGCTGGGCCGCTGTCGATCCTGGTCAGCCGCGCCGACCTGCGCGCCTACGTGTATCGCGGTGGCCAGCTGATCGGCTCGGCGCCTGCACTCTCGCTTGAAAACAGCAAGCATCGCAGTGGCATGGCGGTGTATTCGCTGCTGCAAAAACCCTCCGCCCTGGAGCTCGATGGTGCGCTACCCTTACGGTGGTCAGTGGTGGCCCTGAGCAACCCGGAGTACGGGGATACGCCCTATGAACAGCTGGGGCAACTGAACATCAACCCGGAGTTCCGCCAGCACCTGCGCGCGGCGATGGACGTCGGCACGATGCTGGTGATCACCGATTGGGCGTCGACCCGGGATACCCGCAGCGACGGAAAGTTCACGGTGATCAGCACCGACGACGGTAAGAAACGCAAGCCATTGGTCAAGAAATGATCGGCAATCCCGAAGAATTCAAGCAAAGTGGTGGCTTTTGGCCGCAAGCCAGCTGACTTTTTGCTGACAGGCCTTTACCGGGGTAACCATGTCGATGTTCCAACCCTTGCGGGGAGCCATTCGGCTCTCAGTGGCCAGTATTGGCCTGTTTTTCCTCTGCGCCTGGCAAGCCGCCCACGCGCAGCCCCTGCCCAGCGCCGCCGAACTGCAGCAACTGGCGCCCAACGCCAGCCTTTCCACCCTGAACTTGGCCCTTACCGCCTATGCGTGTGCCAGCCACAGCGATGGGGACAAGTTGCTGACGGTGATCGATTACTCCAAGGCCTCGCGTGACAAGCGCCTGTGGGTGTTCGACTTGCGTGCGCGCAAACTGTTGTTCGAGGAGTGGGTCGCCCACGGCAAGAACAGCGGCGCCGATGTGCCGACGACGTTCTCCAACGCCCCCAACAGTTACCAATCCTCCCTCGGCTTGTATGAAACCGGCCAGACCTACAGCGGCAAGCACGGCCGCTCGCTGCGCCTGCAGGGGCTGGAACCGGGGTTCAACGACAACAGCATGTCGCGGGCGATTGTCATGCACGCCGCCGCCTATGCCGACCCCAAGGTCGTTCCCGGCCTCGGCCGCCTGGGGCGCAGCCAGGGCTGCCCGGCCGTTCGGCCGGCCATCGCTGGCAAGCTGATCGACACGCTGCAACGCGGCAGCTATGTGTTTGCCTACTACCCGCAGCAGGACTGGCTGAAGAAGTCGCGTTTTCTCAATGCCCAGAGTTGCCCGTTGGCGAACCAGTCGATCGCCAGCAAGTAACCCCGCTACAGGTGGCTTATGGATCCATAAGTGTTCATAAGCCACTTTTTTATTGACTGATATCCGATTTTTGGTTGTTAATGGATCCACAAAAACAATCAATCGGAGAATCGGATGTTCCCGAAAAACGCCTGGTATGTCGCCTGCACCCCTGACGAGATCACCGAAAAGCCGCTGGGCCGGCAGATCTGCGGGGAAAAGATGGTGTTCTATCGCGGTCAGCAAAACCTGATCTGCGCCGTGGAGGATTTCTGCCCGCACCGCGGGGCACCGTTGTCCTTGGGCTATGTGGAGAACGGCAACCTCGTCTGTGGTTACCATGGCCTGGTCATGGGCGGCGACGGCAAGACCGTCGACATGCCTGGCCAGCGGGTACGGGGGTTCCCGTGCAACAAGGCCTATGCCACGGTCGAGCGCTATGGTTTCGTTTGGGTGTGGCCCGGCGAACAGGCACTGGCCGACCCCGCCAGCCTTTGCCATCTGCCGTGGGCAGAGAGTGACGAGTGGGCTTACGGCGGCGGGTTGTTCCACATCAATTGCGACTATCGCCTGATGATCGACAACCTCATGGACCTGACCCACGAAACCTACGTTCATGCCTCCAGCATCGGCCAGAAGGAAATCGACGAAGCGCCGCCAGTGACCACGGTCAACGGCGACGAGGTGGTCACTGCCCGCCACATGCAAAACATCATGGCGCCGCCGTTCTGGCGCATGGCGCTGCGTGGCAACCAGCTGCCCGACGACCAGCCGGTCGACCGCTGGCAGATCTGCCGTTTCACCCCGCCTAGCCATGTACTGATCGAAGTGGGCGTGGCACTCGCCGGCAAGGGCGGCTACCACGCGGCGGCCCAGGACAAAGCATCGAGCATCGTGGTCGACTTCATCACCCCAGAGACCGAGACCTCAATCTGGTACTTCTGGGGCATGGCGCGCAACTTCAACCCTCAGGATCAGGCACTGACCGCCAGCATCCGCGAAGGGCAGGGGAAGATCTTCAGCGAAGACCTCGACATGCTTGAACAGCAACAGGCCAACCTGTTGGCGAACCCGCAGCGTCACTTGCTCAAGCTCAATATCGATGCCGGCGGTGTGCAGGCGCGGCGCGTGCTCGAGCGGCTGATCGCCCAGGAGCAGGCCAGCGTCGCTGTACCACTGATCGCAACCGCGCAGTAACCGTCCCCGTCGATGCCCAGCACGGCCATCCCGGTGGCCGTCCATGCAAGGTGAGCCATGATTGAAGTTGTCGTCACAGCCCGAACCCGTGAAGCCGAAGGTATCTGCAGCTACGAATTGAGCTGCGCCCAAGGCAAGCTGCTACCCGCATTCAGCGCCGGCGCGCACATTGATGTGCACTTGCCCGGCGGCCTGGTGCGCCAGTACTCCTTGTGCAATCACCCGCAGGAGCGCCACCGTTACCTGATCGGCGTGCTCAACGATGCCGCGTCGCGCGGCGGCTCCCGCTGCCTGCACGAGCAGGTTGAAGCGGGGCAGCGCCTGCTGATCAGCGAGCCGCGCAATCTGTTCGCCCTGGCGCCCGGTGCCAGGCGCAGCCTGCTGTTTGCCGGCGGCATCGGTATCACCCCGATCCTGTGCATGGCGGAGCAACTGTGGCTGCAGGGTGATCACTTCGAGTTGCATTACTGCGCCCGCTCAAGCGAGCGCGCGGCGTTCCTTGAACGCCTGGCGGCGACACCGTTCGCCGGCCAGGTCCATCTGCATTTCGACGCGCTCCCGCAGACCCGGCTCGACCTGGCCCAGGTACTGGCAGTGCCTGGCGTGGAGGATCACCTGTACGTCTGCGGGCCGGGTGGGTTCATGCAACATGTGCTGGACAGTGCCCGCAGTCATGGCTGGCAGGACGCCCAGTTGCACCGCGAATACTTCGCCGCCGCGCCGGTCGACACTGCGGCTGACGGGGTATTTTCGGTCAGGCTCGGCAGCACCGGCCAGGTCTTCGAGATCCCGGCGGACAAGACCGTGGTTCAGGTACTGGAAAGCCATGGCGTGCCGATTGCGGTGTCGTGCGAGCAGGGCGTATGCGGAACCTGCCTGACCCGGGTGCTGGAAGGGGTGCCGGAGCATCGCGACCTGTACCTGACCGAGGATGAGCAGGCCGCCAACGACCAGTTCACCCCGTGCTGCTCACGGGCCAGGACGCCGATGCTGGTGCTGGACCTGTAGGTGCGCGCCTAGTTGCCTTTGGAAATCACCTGGACGCCACTTGCCGTGCTGGCCGCGCCGAACACTTCGGCATAGCGCAGCGTGGCATTGGCGTGTTCGCGCATGATGCTTTCGGCGCGCGCGCCCTGGCCGTTGCGCAGTGCATCGACCAGTGAGTGGTGCTGCATGTGGGCGAAATTGAAGCGCCGGTATTCGCTAGCCATGTCGTCGCGGTCGAAGGCCAGCGCCGATACCGAGGCGAACGGGCGATGGTCATTGCGTGCCAGTGCCTCGGCAATGGCCGGGTTGCCACTGCCGGCCACGATCACCTGGTGCAAGCGCACGTTGAGGTCGTGGTAGGCCGCCAGGTCCTGTTCGGTGATGTAGCCCTTGGCGAACAGGGCGTCGCCCTCATCCAGGCACTGCGCCAGTGTGGCCATGGGGTGCGCGTCCAGGCCACGTTCGGCGCACAGGCGCGCCGCCAGCCCTTCAAGGACGCCTCGCACCTCCACGGCGCCGGTGAGGTCGTCGACGCTCAGCGTACGCACCTGAAAGCCCTTGCCGCCATGGCGCACCAGCAGGCCTTCCTGTTCCAGGGTGCGGAACGCCATGCGCACCGGCATGCGGGACACGCCGAAACGTTCCGCGGTCGGGACTTCCATCAACCGTTCACCGCCGGCCAGTTCGCCGGAGGCGATCATCTTGCGCAGGGCGACCAGGATGGTCTGGCCGTGTTTGCTCATTGCACGCGACCTCAAAGAAGGGGCCGCCATGGTACCGCAAGCGGCACGGACGTTGCACCGCGCAGGTGGAGCTTGCGGTAATCTGTGCGCGGCATGGAACAGGCCCGCTAACAATAAGGTAAAGACGCTTGAAACTGCACCAACTCAAGGCGCTGGTCGCCATCCATAACGCCGGCAGCATCCTCGAAGCTTCCAAGCTCATGCACATCACCCAGCCTGCACTGAGCCGTTCGATCAAGGAACTGGAACGCGAGGTCGGTTTCACCCTGTTGCAGCGCTCACCCAAAGGCATGGTCCTGACCGAGGAAGGCAAGCGCGTCATCCGCCATGCCAACCTGGTGGTGGAAAGCATCCGTCGCCTGCAGATCGAAGCGGCCAGCATCCAGGATGCCGCGCTGGGTGCGGTGTCCATCGGGGTGACTTCGCTGACGGCGATGCTGGACGGGGTTGACGACAGCATCCTGGCCTTCCGGCGCAAGTACCCGCGGGTGAAGATCACCATCACCGACCTGCGCCCGAGCCAGATTCTGCAGCGGCTGCGCGATGGCAGCCTGGATTTTGCCCTGACCTCGCAGCAACCGCTGAGCCGGCTGAACCTCGACTGGGAGGCGCTTGGCAGCATCAAGGGCCGGGTGATCTGCCATGCGTCGAATCAGCAGAAGTTCGCCAAGTCGCTGCGCACCTTGCAGTACGCCCCGTGGATCAGCCTGGATGAGCTCTCGGACCAGGCATCACAGTTTCACCAGCTGTTCGAGACCAACGGCCTGCGTGTCCCGCAGAACACCGTTGAGTGCACATCCGTGATGATGGCGCTCAAGCTGTTGAAGAATACCGAATCGTTGATGACCATCAGTGAGCTGGCGGTGGACCAGGGGTTTACCTTTGGCGTTGATGGCGAGTTCCTGGCCGTGGCGGTGCAGGAGCTGATTCCGGATTACCCGGTCAACCTGGTCTGCATCGACCGCCACAGCCTTACCGCGCCGGCTCAGGAACTCTTTCACAGCTTGCGTGGGCAGGTGCTCAGGCAAACCCGCCCGGCGCCGTCAGAAGTGATAGTACATGCCTAGGGAGAGGTTGCTGGGGTCGTCGCCAACCTGGTCCAGCGGGGTGCCCGCGTAGGTGACCGAGGATGCAGGCTGGTTGAAGATCTTGCCAACCCGCCCATAGACAGCCCAGCGCGGGTTGATGAAGTGATCGTAGCCGAGCATTACCCCTTGGGCGTTCTTGTCGCTCGCCGTGACCTGGCGCTGCATCACGGCCAGGCGCAGCACGTCCAGTTGGCCAACCGGTGCCATCACGCCGAAGGTATACAACGTGGTACTGGGTGTGCCGGGCTGGTCCACGTCCTGGTGTTGCCAGGTCAGGCTGGTGGCTAGCGGGCCGAAATCGTAGAACGTCGACAGGCTCTTGTAATGGTTGGCGGTCTGGCGTGAGCGGCCACCGTCGTCCCAAGGGTCGCTGTAATACAGGTTGTACGAGGCCAGCAGCATCAGCTCACTGGTGCGGTATTGCAGGCGAGCGCCGCCACCGCGCACGGTACGCCCCTGGCTGGCGGCATCATCGAAGCCGAAGGTCATGGCGGTGCCGAGGGTGAAACCGTTCAGGGTCGGGCTGGTGTACGCCAGGGTGTGTTTCGGGCGCAGGTCGAGGTTGTAGGCACCCTTGCCAGCGGCAGGCAGGGCCAGGAAGGTGTAAGGCGAGCCATAAGTGGCCAGGAACGGGTCGGCGTAGGTCGGGGTGCCCATGCTGTAGGTCTTGCCGAACTCAAGCTTGCCCAGGGTTCGCGAGCGCAGGGCAAGCGTTGCCAGGCGCAGGCTACCTATCGTGGCCCAGGTACCCTCCAAGGCTTTGCCATTGACGTTGAAGCCTTCCTCGACATCGAGTTCCAGAACGGTATCGGTGCCAACCGCCTTCCTGGCATACAGCCCGAGCTTGTTGGTCCATGCGCCGCCACCGGCCAGACGGAAACCCGAATGGTGCTGCGAGTCGTGATAGCTGGTGAAGGCATCCACGGTGCCGTAGAGCTTGAGCTTGTCATCGAAACCGTTATCGACCCCGTAATAACCGAAACCTGGCGCAATCCGTCCCAAGGTCGGGAAGCCCTCGGCATGCGCCGGCACGGCAAGGCAAACACATTGAATCATCAACAGCATCGAGGTAGTGCGAGTGTTCATTCACGACTCCAGGCCAACTCACTGATGGGGTGGCCCGTAGCGTCGGTGAACAGATCGTTTCAGTGCGATTGCTTATTCGGCAACCCTATGCCGCCTGGTTAATCAGGCCCTGGCGCAGCGCGCGTCTGGGCGGCAACACCTGCTGCAGAGCGGCCGGGAACACCCGACACGCCAGCGTTGGATGTGCGGATCGGTGCGCGTTAGCGGGGCAGCGGGCACCGGCACGGCAAACAGTGCGCCAGCTCAGGGCATATTGGCCGGCGCCTGCACGGGGCGATTAACCTGCGGTTACTTACATGCTCAAACTGCAAGTGTGTTGAGTGCCCGATTGGCTGATAGTCGTTGCACGCCGCGATTTGCCATCGGAGAAAACAATGACAACACCGCTACCCGTATCGACCGCCGTGCAGCCGGATGCGCATTGCGCCACGCAGGGGGTGCGTTCCTCGCGCAAGACCTTGATCGCCTGTTCGCTGGGCAATGCGCTGGAAATGTACGACTTCACCATCTACAGCTTCTTCGCCGTGCTGATCGGCAAGCATTTCTTCCCCTCCGAGTCGGCGACGGCGTCGTTGTTGATGTCGCTGGCCACCTTTGGTGTGGGTTTCCTGATGCGCCCGATCGGGGCGATGGTCATCGGCCGCTACGCCGACCGGCATGGGCGCAAGGCCGCCTTGAGCCTTACCATTGGCCTGATGACCCTGGGCACCGCGTTGATCGCCTTTGCACCCACCTATTCGCAGATTGGCATTTTCGCCACGCTGCTGCTGGTGGTCGGCCGGCTGATCCAGGGCATGTCGGCAGGCGGGGAGGTCGGGACTGCATCGGTGTTCCTCATGGAATCGAGTGCGGTGCGCAACCGTTGCCGGAACGTCAGCTGGCAGGCCGCCAGCCAGGGCTATGCTGCCTTGGTGGGCGCAGGCTTCGGCTTTGCGCTGCACCAGTTGCTCGACCCCGCAGCCCTGGAAAGCTGGGGATGGCGGGTACCCTTCATAGTCGGGCTGCTGATCGGCCCGGTCGGTTGGTACATTCGCACGCGCCTGCCAGAAACCCACGAGGCGGCGCCCGTGTCCCACGGTGGGCAAGGGCTCGATGCCGAACTGCTCAAGCGCATCGCCCTGGGCATCGGCCTGATGGCCAGTTCGACCATCGGCATGTACCTGTTGGTGTTCTACATGCCCACCTACCTCACCACCACCTTGCAGTATCCGCCTGGCAGCGCCATGGCGATCGCCTGCATCAGCAGCGGCTGCATGGCGGTCATCTGCCCGCTGGCGGGCAAATTTGCCGACAAGTACCAACTGCGCAAGCGCCTGCTGGCGTGGACGGTGGCCACGCCGGTGGTGCTGATCCTGCCAGTGTTCTACCTGCTCGGGCAGGTACGTGACATGGGCCTGGCCATGATGTGCGTCGCCGTGCTGATCCTGCCGACGTGCATCGGCGCGGGCGCGTTCTTCGCACTGATCATGGAGGGCTTCCCGAAAGCCCGGCGGTCCTTTGGCACCTCGGTCAGTTACAGCCTGGGCGTGACGCTCTTCGGCGGCTTCGCGCCGCTGGTGGCTACCTGGCTGATCGCCGCGCTGCAAACCCCGATGGCGCCGGCCTATTTCCTCCTGGGCGGTGGCGTTGTCAGCCTGGTCTGCCTCAACTATTTCCCTGAAAACAAAGGATGCGAGTGACATGGGTACGTTCCTGAGCAACCCGCCTCGGTGCGAGGCCGCAGCGCTGGATGAGTTCGTCATGCTGCGCCGACAGATCCACGCCGCGCCGGAACTTGGCGGCGACACCCCCGACACGGCCGCATTGGTGGCCGACAAACTTAAGGCCTTGGGCTACGAAGTGCATCGCAACGTTGGCGGGCATGGTGTTGTAGGCGTGTTGAAGGTGGGCAACAGCCCGCGCAGCATCGGTTTGCGTGCAGACATGGACGCCTTGCCCATGACCGAGAAAAACCCCTTTGCCCATGCCAGCAAGATCCCCGGTCGCATGCATGCCTGTGGCCATGACGGGCATACCGCAATCCTGCTGGCAGCCGCTTCGCAACTGGCGGCCACGCGCAATTTCAATGGCACCTTGAATGTGATCTTCCAGCCGGATGAAGAAGGCCTGGCCGGGGCCAGGGCGATGCTCGACGACGGCCTGTTCGAGCGCTTTCCCTGTGATTCGGTGTATGCCCTGCACAACATGCCCGGCTTGCCGGTGGGCACCTGCGTGGTGCAGGCCGGGCCAACCATGGCGTCTTCGCAGCGCGTCAGCATTCGGGTCACCGGCAAGGGTGGCCACGGTGCGATGCCGGAACTTTCGGTCGACCCGGTGATGGCGCTGAACAGCCTGATCAGCGCCATCCAGACCATCAAGTCGCGCAACCTGAGCGTCGAGGAATACGCGGTCATCAGCATTGGCATGATCCAGGCCGGCACGGTCTACAACATCATCCCCGATGAGGCTTGCATGCTGCTGAGCGTGCGCACCGACACGGCCGCAACCCAGCAGAAAATCAACAGCCGCATTGACGCCCTGGTCAAAGGGCACGCTGAAAGCTTCGGTGTGCAGATCGAAGTGCAGTTCACCCAGTTGGCGCCGGCGCTGTGCAACAGCGACCAGGAGAGCGCGTTGCTGCGTGAAAGCCTGAGGCCGTTGTTCGATGACGGTGCGCTGCTGGACAAGATGCCGAAAAAAGTCATGGGCACCGAAGACTTCGCCTACATGCTGCAGGCACGGCCAGGTTGCTATTTCATGCTGGGTAACGGTACCGGCGAGTTCCATGGCTGCTCGGTGCATAACCCGCACTACGATTTCAACGATGCGCTGGTGAAGATAGGCGCTGAGTGCTGGGTGAAATGGGTCCAGGACTACCTGCGTTGACGTGGCATCAGGCCGCGGGCTGTTGAAACAGCTCGCGGATCACGCCCCTGATCCAGCGATTGCCACCATCTTGATGATATCGCGCGTGCCAATGTTGCTTGACGGTAAAGCGCTCCACTGCAAACGGGCAGTCATGCAGCCTCAGCCCGTGCATGTCGGCAAGCGTCTGGCCGATGTGCCGCGGTAGCGTGGCGACCAGGTCGGTGGTGCCGACAATCATCCCCAAGCCGAGAAACCCGGGCAGCTCGAGCATGCTCCTGCGCTCGATCCCGGCCCGCGCCAGGCCTGTTTCGAGCAGCTTCTGCCCGGTCCCGGCACTGATCTGCACGTGCCCCTCGGCACGGTAGCGAGCCACGCTCATGCCATTGCCCAACCGCGGATGCTGTGCGCTGCTCAGGCAAACCCAGTCCTGTTCGAACAGCACCTGTTGATACATCCCCGCGCCCAGCCCGGGTACGAAGCCGATGGCCAGGTCTGCCTCACCCGATTCCAGCGCGCGCTCGGTATTGCCATCGATCCGCGCCGCTTCCAGGCGAATGCCCGGGGCATGGCTGCGCAAATGGTTGAGGATGCTGGGCAGCAAGGTGATATGGCTGGCATCGCTGACACACAGGCGAAAGCGCCGCTGTGCCGTTGCCGGCATGAACTGCGGTTCCCAGTCGCTCAGGCGGCGCAGCGATTCCAGCACTTCCCGGCACGGCCCTATCAGCTGGTCGGCCCGTGGGGTAGGGGCCATGCCACCCGGCGTGCGCACGAACAACGGGTCGTGCAATTGCTCGCGCAGGCGCGCCAGCCAAATGCTGATGGTCGGTTGGCTCTGGCCAAGCTGCTCGGCGGCGCGGGTCACGCTACGGCACTGGTAGAGCACCTCGAACAATTGCAACAGCTTGGGTTCCGGCAAGGGCTCCAGCGGGGTCATTATTGTGAATCTCAATAGTGCTATTGAGGCCATTGTATAGCCCAAATAACCCTCGCTGCATAAGGTAGTCGCAAACCACAGGAGGTCTGCGACGTGAAAATCTGCATTCTGGGTGCCGGTGCCCTGGGTTGCGCCATTGGCGCGGCCTTGAGCGAGGCGGGGCATGAAACCTGGTTGTTGAACCGTGGCCGTGCGCATGTCGAGGCCATCAACCTGCATGGGCTGCAGGTGCAGGACGAACGCGGCGAGCGCCACGTGCGGGTGAATGCCGCGATCAACGCCGAAGACGTCGGCGTGGCTGACCTGGTGGTGGTGCTGGTCAAGTCGTTCCACACCGCCGAGGCCATTGCCGGCGCCAGCGCGCTGATCGGGCCGCAGACGCTGGTGCTGTCGTTGCAGAACGGCCTCGGCCACGAAGACATCCTGGCCGAGGCGGTAGGGCGCGAGCGGGTGTTGGCCGGCAAGACCTACGTCGGCGGCGTGCTCCTGGCGCCGGGTGCGATCCGTGCCGGTGTGGCGGGCAAGCAAACCTTCATCGGCGAGCTGGACGGCCAGCTCACAGCGCGTGTGCAAGCGATTGCCGCAGCCTTCAACGGCGCGGGGCTGGCCACCACGGTCAGCGACAACATCCTCGGCACCATGTGGGACAAGCTGCTGGTCAACGTCGCCACTGGCGCGCTGAGCGGCATCACCATGCTCAGCTACGGCCAGCTGTACAGCGAGCCGCTGCTCGAAAGCACCGCCAAGGCCGCCGTGGCCGAGGCCATCGCCGTGGCCGAGCGCGCCGGTATCCGCCTGAGCCTGACCAGCCCCGAGGCCGCCTGGACGCTGGCCGCCGAAGGCCTGCCGGCGAGCTTCCGCACCTCGATGCTGCAAAGCCTGGAAAAAGGCTCGATCACCGAAATCGACTTCATCAACGGCTCCGTCGTGCGCTGGGGCCAGCGCCATGGCGTGGCCACACCGGTCAACGCAACCCTGGTGGCCTGCATCAAGGGCATCGAACGCGCCATGGCCGATCACCAGAAGAGGGAAAACCCATGAGCCAGCCAAAAGCCTACCTCGAACATGTCGCGTTCTGGGTGCGGGACATCCAGTGGCATATTCGCTTCTTCAGCGAAGTGTGCGGCATGACCATGCGCGAAGTGCAGGGCGACGTCGAGCGCCCCGCGCAGTACTGGACCCTCGGTGGCCTGCAGTTCATCCACCAGCCGGACTTCGCTGGCCCGGAAGGGCGCATGGCGCACCTGGGCATCATGTGCGAGGACCTCGAAGCCGCATTGGCGGCGGCCCAGCCTTTCGGCGTCAGCGAGATGCCCCAAGGGCGTAACTGGCTGCGCCTGCCCGACGGCCTGGCCGTGGAATTCATCCAGGCGATGCCCGCGCAATGCGTGGCCCAGGCCTTGGCCATCGACCCCCGAGCGCAGGTGCAGGCATGAGCGTGGTGGAAAAATACTGGGACGATGCCCGCGAAGGCGATGAATGCATCAGCCCCACCTACACCGTGACCCGCGAACGCATCCTGGGCTACGCCGACCTGACCGGGGACCACACCCCGGTGCACGTCGACGAGGCGTACGCCAACGCCAGCCACTTCGGCTGCCTGGTCGCCCACGGCCTGTTCGGGTTGTCGATTGCCGACGGCCTGAAGACCCAGTGCGAATACCGTTTTCTGCCGGGCATGTCGCTGGGCTGGACCTGGGACTTCGTGCTGCCGATCAAGGTCAACGATGTGCTGCATGTGCGCATGCGGGTGGGGGCGATGCGCCCGAGCAACAGTCGCCCGGGCTGGGGCATCGTGGTGCTGCCATCGGAACTGATCAACCAGCACGGCGAAGTCGTGCAGCGCGGCGAGCACCGGCTGATGGTGCCGCGGAGGGCAGCAGCATGAGCCAGGCATTGCCATTGGCGGGTATTCGCGTCATCGACTACAGCCACTTCCTCGCCGGCCCCTATGTCGGGCGCTGCCTGGCAGCATTGGGCGCCGAGGTGATCAAGGTCGAGCGGCCGGGCAGCGGCGATGCCGGCCGCCAGCACGCGTTCACCCTGGATGACCAGCAGAGCGGTTACTTCCTGCAGTTGAACATGGGCAAGCAGGGCGTCAGCGTGAACATGAAGGACCCGCGTGGCAAAGCCTTCATGCAGCGCCTGACCGATTCGGCCGACGTGTTCATCGAAAACTACCGCCCCGGTGCCCTGGACAAGCTGGGCCTGGGCTATGCCGAGCTCGCAGCGCGCAACCCGCGCCTGGTGTACTGCTCGATTTCCGCCTACGGCCACACCGGGCCGGACGCCCACCGCGCCGGCTTCGGGCTGATCGCCGAGGCCAAGAGCGGGATCATGCAGATGGTCGGCGTGCCCGGCGAAGCGCCGCCGCTGCTGCGCATTTCGCTGGGCGACATGTACACCGGCATCCATGCCGTGGCGGCAATCAATGCGGCGCTGCTGGGCCGGGTCAGCAGCGGCCGTGGACAGCACATCGACATGGCCCTGTACGACACGCTGGTGTCGATGCATGAGTACGCAGTGCAGTGCTACACGTTGTCCGATGGCAGCGTGCTGCCCGAGCAGACCGGCCATGACATGCCCACCTCGACCTTGTACGGCGTGTTCCGCGCCGCCGATGGCGACCTGGTGATCGCCGCCCAGGTCGATGATGCCTGGCAACGCTTTGCCGCCATGCTCGAAGCCAATGGCGGCCCGAGCGGGTTTGGCAGCGACCAGCGCTACCACAACCTCAACGGTCGCAATGCCCATCGCCAGGCGATCCTGGCTGTGGTCCGCGACTGGGTCGGCGCCCGCCAGGTGGCCGATATCCTGCACTTGCTGGACGGCATCGACATCCCCAGTGCCAAAGTGCAGCGCATCGACGAGGTGCTCGCCGACCCGCAGATCCAGGCGCGCAACATGGTCATCGAACAGCAGCACCCGCGCTACGGCACCTTGCGCCTGCCCAACCTGCCGTTCCGTTTTTCCGACTGTGACACCACGATCCACCAGGTGGCCCCGGACCTTGGCCAGCACAACGCCGAGGTGGCTGCGGCGCTTGGTTTCAGCCCTGAAGAAATCACCGCCATGCAGGCAGACGGTGTGCTGTTCACCCACGGAGATGCACGATGAGCGACCGCTATGCAGTGATCGGCCGGCCGATCAACCACACCAAGTCCCCGCTGATCCATGGCCTGTTCGCCGAGGCCACTGGCCAGGCCCTGGAGTACGGCGCCATCGAAGGCGAGCTTGAAGGCTTCGAGGCCCAGGTATTGCAGTTGCGCAGCGAGGGCGGGCTGGGCATGAACATCACCGCGCCGTTCAAGCTGCGCGCCTTCGAGCTGGCCGACCGGCGCAGCGAGCGGGCGCAGCTGGCACGGGCGGCCAATGCGCTGAAGTTCGAGGATGGCAGTATCTACGCCGAGAATTTCGATGGCATCGGCCTGCTGCGCGATATCGAGCAGAACCTCGGCGAACCGCTACGCAATCGCCGGGTGCTGTTGCTCGGTGCTGGCGGCGCGGTGCGCGGCGCCTTGCTGCCGTTCCTGCAGGCCGGGCCGCGTGAGCTGGTGATCGCCAACCGCGACATGGCCAAGGCGCTGACCTTGCGCAACGAACTGGATCATCCGCGGCTGCGCATCAGCCGTTATGAGGAACTGCCGGGGCAAGCCTTCGATATCGTCGTCAACGCCACCTCCGCGAGCCTGACCGGTGAGTTGCCACCGCTGCCCGCGGGCGTGCTGGGCGAGGCGCGCCTGGCCTATGAGCTGGCATACGGCAAAGGCCTGACACCGTTCCTGCGCATGGCGCAGGCGCAAGGTGTGGCGCGCTTGGCCGATGGCGTCGGCATGCTGGTAGAGCAGGCGGCAGAGGCGTTTGCCTGGTGGCGCGGGGTGCGGCCTGAAACCCGTGCCGTGATCGATCGCCTGACCATCCCCCTGGAGTGAGCCATGGCCGCCAATGTCCTGATGCTGCACGGCATCAACCACAACATGTTCGGCAAGCGCGACCCGCGCCAGTACGGCACAGCCACCCTGGCCGACATCGATCAGGCCCTGCAGGCGCTGGGCGAGGAACTCGGTGCGCGGGTCGAGTGCTTCCAGACCAACTATGAAGGTGCAATGTGCGAGCGCATCCATCGCGCCTATGAGGACGGGGTGGATGCAGTGCTGATCAATGCCGGGGCCTGGACCCATTACAGCTACGGCATTCGTGACGCACTGGCCATTGTCGAGGCGCCGGTGGTTGAAGTGCATATGTCGAACATCCATGCCAGAGAGCCGTTCCGCCATCACTCGGTGTTTGCCGAGGTGGTGCGCGGGCAGATCTGCGGGTTTGGCGTCGAGACCTACCTGCTGGCGCTGCGTGCGGCGTTGAAGATGATCTGACCGTTTCGCTGCGGGGGCGGGCAAGCCCGCCCCGGCAATGAAGGCTCTCCACATTCAGAAGGATTTGTCACCTTGGCCACCCCCGCAGTCGCGAACCCCTCTCGGCAAACCACCTTGGTCGCCTTGCTGGTGGCCATTACCTTCTTCATGGAAAACCTCGACGCCACCGTCATCGCCACGGCGCTGCCGCAGATGGCCAGTGACTTCGCCGAGAACCCGGTCAACCTGAACATCGGCATCAGCGCCTACCTGCTGGCGGTGGCAGTGTTCATCCCGCTCAGCGGCTGGGTGGCCGACCGCTTTGGCGCCCGGCAGGTGTTCGCCGGGGCCATCGGCCTGTTCACCCTGGCGTCGTGGCTCTGCGGCCTGGCCGCCAACCTGGAGACCTTCGTCGCCGCGCGGGTGCTGCAAGGCATCGGCGGTGCACTGATGGTGCCGGTCGGGCGGCTGGTGGTGTTGCGCACTACCGAGAAGCAGGACCTGGTAAAGATGCTTGCGGTGATCACCTGGCCCGGGCTGGTAGCGCCGGTACTGGGGCCGCCCATCGGCGGGCTGATCGTCACCCACCTGTCGTGGCCGTGGATCTTCTACCTGAACATACCGCTTGGCGTGCTGGCCATTGCGGCAGCGTGGTGGCTGATTCCCGCTGGCCGCCCCAGCGAAGCGCGCCGCTTCGACCTGCTCGGCTTCGGGTTCCTCGCGTCGGCCTGCGCCGCGTGGCTGATCGGCCTGGAAATGCTCGGTTCGCTCGGCGCTGGCAGCCTGCCCGGCGGGGCGGCACTGGTGGCATTGGGCGGGCTGCTGAGCTGGCTGGCGATTCGTCATTGCCAGCGCCACCCGGCACCGCTGTTGCCATTGGCGGCCATGGGCATCGCCACGTTCAGGGCCAGCATCGTCGGCGGTACGCTGTTCCGCCTGTCGATCAGCGCCTTGCCGTTCCTGATTCCACTGTTGCTGCAGGTTGGCTTTGGCCTGTCACCGGTGGACGCCGGCTTGCTGGTGCTGGCGATCTTCGCTGGCAACCTGGCGATGAAGCCGTTCACCACCGGCTTGCTGCGCCGTTATGGTTTCCGTCGTGTATTGCTGGTCAATGGCATGATCGGTGTCGGCTGCATCCTGGCCTGCCTGGGCTTGCAGCAGGGCATGCCGTGGTACTGGATGGCGCTGGTGCTGTTCATTGGCGGGCTGTCACGTTCGATGCAGTTCACCACCTACAACGCCGTCGGTTTCGCTGAGGTGCCCAAGCCGCAGATGGGCGAGGCGTCGACGTTGTTCAGCATGTTCTTCCAGCTGGCGATGGCGCTGGGGGTTGCCGTGGCGGCGCTGCTGCTGCGGCTATCGATGATGTTGCGCGGCGGTGAGGGTGGGATGACGGTCAGCGACTTCCATTGGGCGTTGCTCGGGGTGGCGCTGATTGCCTGCCTCGCGCTGGTCGATGCCATGCGCCTGCCGGGCAATGCCGGTGAGCAGGTCTTGCGCACCTGACGGGCATTGCGGCCACCCAGGTGGCCGCAACAACAGCGCTTGTCAGGACTTCACAGTGCCGCCTGCCAGGCTCCTGCGCTTGCTCATCAGTCCGTAATAGCAGGCTGCCGGGAACAGCAGCCCCACCACCCAGGCCAGGTCGATGCCCTGCAACGAGGCGGCGACCGGCCCAACGTAGAGGGAGGTGTTCATGAACGGGATCTCCAGGGCGATGGTGGCGAGGAACACGCCCACCGCAATCCAGTTCACCCGGCCATAGATGCCCGAGGGGTCGAAGATGTCGGCTATCAGGTATTGCCCTTTGCGCAGTGCGTAGTAGTCCACCAGGTTGATCGCGGTCCAGGGGATCAAAAAGTAGCTCATGAAGAAGATGAAGTTCAGGAAGAACTGGATGAAGTCATCCTGGGCCAGGGTGCACAACGCTGTCGCCAGGGCACAGATCACCAGCATGAAGCCCGCGCGCACCCCGGGGGTGACTTTCAGCGCCGCGAACGGTTCGATCACCGTCACCGTCGACATGAACGCGCCATACAGGTTGAACACGTTGATCGCGATCTGCCCGTAGAGCACGAACGCCACCGCCAGCAACGTCCCGCCACCGAGCACGCCGAGCAGCTGCAGGCCGACGTTGTCGGAAAAGCCGGCAACGGCCTTGGCCAGCACGGCCCCCAGCAGCATCATCCAGCTACCGCCGATGACGGTGCCCGCGTAGCTGTACCAGAACACCTGGCGGGTGGACGTGCGGGTCGGCAAATAGCGCGAGTAGTCGGCTACGTAAGGGGCGTAGGACAGCTGCCAGGTGACCGCGATGCTCACCGAGGCCAGGAAGCTGGCCAGGTTGAAGCCTTGCGCAGACCATTGGCCGGCTTCCATCGGCAGCGCCAGGGCGAGCAGGGTGGCAATGCCGAAGACCGCGATCGACAGCAGCGACAGCAGCTTCTGCAGGCGGTGGATGAGCTGGTAGCCGAACAGCGCCACCAGGAAGCACAAGGCGCCGAGCAGGGCAATGTTGCCGCCGTTGCCGAGCGGGCTGGCGCTGGCGATGGCCTGGGCGGCCAGCAGCGTGTTGCTGACGAAGAAGCCCAGGTAGATGAGCATCACGAACAGCAACGGCACGATGGCGCCGAACACGCCGAACTGCGCGCGGCTCTGGATCATCTGCGGGATGCCCAGGCGCGGGCCCTGGGCCGAATGCGACGCCATGAAGATTGCGCCGATCAACGCGCCGAGCACTATCGACAGCGCACTCCAGAACAGGTTGAGCCCCAGGCTGATCGGCAGCACCCCGGCGGCCACCGTGGTGATGTTGGCGTTGGCGCCGAACCAGACGAAGAACAGCGAGCGCGGCTCGCCATGGCGTTCGGCTTCCGGGATGAAGTCGATGCTTCTTTTCTCTACTTTCATGTCGTTCTCCGCTCAGTGCTGGGCAGTCAGTTGGCGTTCGAAGCGCGCAATCGTCTGCACGAACGCTTCTGGCGCAAAGGCGAGATGGTCGGGTTCTGCGCTGAGCACAGAGGCGGCCGGCTGGTTGTTCCAGCGGCGCAGCAACTGCTCGGTGGAAAAGATTTCCAGCCCGTAGAGCCAGTTGGAGAGAATGAACAGCGCCGAGTAGTGGGCGGCAAGCGTGGTCGCCGTGCAGGCGTCGGCGACCAGCACCAGCTGGAAGTCGTGCTGGTAGGCATCGAACAGGCTGCTCATCACGCACACGTCGGTCAGTACACCGATCACCACCAGTCGTTTGATGCCGCGGCTTTTCAAACTCTGGGCCAGGCGCGTGCCGTGAAAGGCGCTGTAGCGCTGTTTGTCGATCACCGTGTCACCGGCCTGCGGTGCCAGGGCGTCGATGATCTCGATGGCCGGGGTGCCGGCACGGTAGGTGGTTGGCCGGCCTTGTGCGTCGACCGGCTCGCCGAATGCCAGGTCGCGGCCGAGCGCATCGTTGACGTGGCGGGTGTAGAACAGCGGCAGGTTGCGGCAGCGGGCGCCGTCAATCAGCGCGGCCGCGTTGTCGATCACACTGTCGAGGCGCGGCAGGGGGAAGCTGTCCTCCTGCTGCAGGTCGATCACGAGAATAGCGGTGTCTTGAGTCATAGGGTTTCTTCCAGGTGCAGCACCCCGGGCGCGCCACAAAGGGCTCGCCAGGCGGTGCTGCGGATGCAGGTGCGCGGGCGCCGCGACAACGGTGCCTGCGAGGGTCGAGCGCAACGCTCGTGGAAGAAATCAGCCGACTATCTGCCAGAAACCGTTCTGCTTGGCGGCGACAGCAGCGGGAAGGCGTTGCAGCGTGATCTGCAACGGTGCCGCCGCTCGGCGCAGGTAGCCGTTCATGGCCCCGCATGGCAAAGCGCGCACCCGGCCAGGGCGGCGGGTGCGAAACTTGGCAATGATGGAGGGGAGGCGGGCCATGAGCAGAACACTCGCGTTAATCGTTCAGCCATGGCAGCAAGATTCGGGCCATCACCGCAGATGCGCCAGGAGCAGCGACTTTGAACGGTCGAGCTTGGCAGTGTTACCGAGTGGCATGTGGTATGCCGTAATACTGTGCTACCAAGCGTATCAACCCGTCTTGCGCGATACCATCGCGGTCAAGGCAGCCCTGGCTTCATCGCTGTTGAGCCGCTCGATGAACAGCAGGCCTTCCTTGGCCACCGTGGCGGCCAGCGCGTCGCGCTGCCCATCCTTGAGCAAACGCCTGCTGATGCGCAGTGCATCGGCGGGCAACTGCTGCAGGCGCCGCGCCAGCTTGACCGCGGCGGCCAGGCATTGCGCGCCATCGTCGAACAGTTCGGTCGCCAGGCCCCACTGCAGCGCCTGTTCGCCATTCAGCGCCTGGTTGCACAGCAACAGCTGCGCCGCCCGTGCATGCCCGAGCAGCTGTGGCAGCAACAGGCTCGCGCCAAACTCCGGGCACACGCCCAGTGCCACGAACGGCGTGCGCAGCTTGGCGTCACGGCTGACCAGCACCTGGTCGCAATGCAGCAGCAGCGTGGTGCCGATGCCGATCGCCGGCCCCGCAACCGCCGCGATCAGCGGTTTGTCCAGCGCCAGCACCGCCCACATCATGCGGAACACCGGGCTTTGCAGGTCGGTCGGGGGCTGGTCGAGAAAATCTGGCAAGTCGTTGCCGGCGGTGAAGCACTCGGTGCTGCCGGTGATCAGGATCACCTCGACTTGCAGGTCGCTGTTGGCGGCCTCGAACAGCTCTGCCAGGCGCGTGTACATGGCGTTGGTCAGGGCGTTGAGTTTGTCTGCGCGGTTCAGGCGCAGGGTCAGCAGGCCTTCGTCGAGCTGCTGATGGATCAGGTCGGTCATGGGCGGTGCCTCTGTTGTTGTTATCGTGCCCGAGTATAAACAGGCTATCGCGACCGAGGCGAGTTGCTATACAGTCGTTCAACTGTGCGATCCACGAGAGCCACCGATGACCCAGGAAGCCCGCTTCAGCCGCATGCTGCCCGAACTGCGCAAGGCCAATCTGGTCGAGGCCACCCTGGCCTGCCTGAAGCGCCATGGCTTCCAGGGCGCCTCGATCCGCAAGATCTGCGCCGAAGCCGGGGTTTCGGTAGGCCTGATCAGCCACCATTATTCGGGCAAGGACGAGCTGGTCGCCGAAGCCTACATGGCGGTCACCGGCCGGGTCATGCAACTGCTGCGCGAGGCCATGGCCCAGGCTGCGCCCAACGCCCGCGAACGGTTGTCGGCGTTCTTCCGTGGCTCGTTCAGCGCCGAGCTGCTCGACCCGCAGCTGCTCGATGCCTGGCTGGCGTTCTGGGGCGCGGTGAAGACCGCCGAGGCGATCAACCAGGTGCATGACCACTCCTACGGCGAGTACCGCCGCGAACTGCGCACGCTGCTCGCGGAGCTGGCACGGGAGGAGGGCTGGGAACACTTCGATGCCGACCTCGCCGCCATCAGCCTCAGCGCCTTGCTCGATGGCCTGTGGCTGGAATCCGGGCTGAACCCGGGCACCTTCACCCCGGCCCAGGGCGTGCAGATCTGCGAGGCCTGGGTCGATGGCCTGCAAGCCGGTGGTCGGCAACGCTTCAGTACAGCCACCGAGGGCTGTTGATCGACCGTTCAGCAATCGCTAGTCTTGGCCCACTCTAATAAAAAAATCGCCTTCGGGCGCTTCAGGACTACCCGCAATGACCTCTCAGGTACTGATCGTCGATGACGATCCACTGATTCGTGACTTGCTCCAGGCCTACCTGTCCCAGGAAGGCTATACCGTCCACTGCGCCGCCACTGCGGAACAGGCCGAAACGTTGCTGGGCGAGCAGCCGGTGGAACTGGTGATGCTCGACATCCGCCTGCCCGGCAAGGACGGCCTGACCCTGACCCGCGAGCTGCGGGTGCGCTCGGAAGTGGGGATCATCCTGATCACCGGGCGCAACGACGAGATCGACCGCATCGTCGGCCTGGAATGTGGCGCCGACGATTATGTGAGCAAACCGCTCAACCCCCGCGAACTGGTGTCCCGCGCGAAGAACCTGATCCGTCGCGTGCGCCACGCCCAGGGCGCCCGGCCAGCCAGCGTGGCCACCGCCACCCTCAAGCAGTTCGGCGACTGGTCGCTGGACTGCGACCGCCGCCGCCTGATCGATGCGCAGGGCGGCGAAACCCTGTTGACCCACGGCGAATTCCAGTTGCTCAGCGTGTTCCTGCGCAACAGCGGCCACACCCTGAGCCGCGACCAGCTGATGGACCAGATCCGCAACCGCGAGTGGGTGCCCAACGACCGTTCCATCGACGTACTGGTCGGCCGCCTGCGGCGCAAGCTGCACGACGACCCCGCCGAGCCTGAACTGATCATTACCATCCACGGTGCCGGCTACCTGTTCACTGCCAGCGTGGCTGCGTGAGCCCGTACCTGTTCGGCCTGCTGGTGCTGTTGGCCAGTGGTGCACTGCAGGCCGCCGGCACCGTGCGTTACTGCGATTACCCGGTGTACCCACCGGTGTCCTGGAGCGATGGCAAGCAGCCGCGCGGGCTGGCGCCGACGGTGGTACGCGAGCTGTTCGGGCGGCTGGGCTATCAGGTCGAGATGGTGGTGCTGGGCAACTGGCAACGCTGCCTGCTCGACGCTGCCGAAGGGCGGGTGGATGTGGTGCTGGCCTACACCTCGGAGCAGCGCGCCAAGTCGATGCGCTTTTCCCAGGTACCGGTGCTGCGCGAGGAGGTGGCGGTGTTCGCCAACCGCCAGCATCCGCTGCAGTTCGACCAGCTCGAAGACCTGGCCAAATACCGTGGCGGGCTGCTCTTCGGCGAAAGCTATGGCCCGGCGTTCGACCGCTTCGTGGCGCAGCACCAGAACATCGAGTGGGTGTCGGACAGCGGGCAGAACTTCGGCAAGCTGATTCGCGGGCGCATCGACTTCGTGGTCCAGGAGCGGCGCACCGGGCAGCTGTTCGTCGAACACATGCCTGGCGCCCAGGACATCGTTGCACTGCCACCGGCACTGAGCGTCGACTACCTGCGCGTGGCGGTGTCGCGCCACTCGCCGTTGAGCGAGCACATGGGCGAGATCGACGCGCAACTGCAGAAGATGGCCGACGCCGGCGAACTGGAACGCTGGCTGCATGAAAGCGAGGTCACCTACCGCGACATGGTCAGCCAGCCATGAACCGCCTGCAACCCGGTGGCCTGCTGCGGCGGCTGTTGCTGTTCATCTTGCTGTTCAGCCTGTGCTTCACGGTGCTGGCCAGCAGCGTGCAGCTGTATTTCGAGTACCGCCGCGAGATGCGCGAGATCGATGCGCGCATGGCGCTGATCCGCGCTGGCTACCTGGCCAGCCTGGAACGTAGCCTGTGGGACCTGAATCAGGAGCAGCTGAACGTGCAGCTGCGCGGGCTGGTGGACTTCTCCGACGTGGCGCGGGTGCGCCTGAACAGCGCCGACTTCACCCTGCAGCAAGGTGAGCCGAACCCGCAGGGGCCGCTGCGGGTCGAGCGCTTCGCGCTGGACTATCAGCCACCGTCAGGGCCTGCGCGCCACCTGGGCGAACTGGAAGTGAGCACTGACCTGGGCGCGGTGCACCGGCGGCTGTTCGCCACCGGCCTGACCAGCCTGCTGTGGATGAGCGTGTTCCTCTGCGGCCTGGCGCTGGCTTTGTCGGGTTTGTTCTATCGCCTGGTAACCCGTCACCTGCAGGTCATGGCCGACTTCGCCCGGCGCATCGGTGCCGGGCAATGGCACGAGCCGCTGCGCCTGAACAAGCGCCGTTCGCCCCATACCGACGAAATCGACAGCGTGGCGCTGGCACTGGATGACATGCGCCGGGCCATCCTCAGTGACAGCGAACGTCGCGAAAGCGACCGCCTGGCCTTGCAGGACAAACGCGACGAGCTGCAGAAGCAGGTTGAGCGGCGCACCGCGAGCCTGATGCGTGCCAAGGACGATGCCGAGGCGGCCAACCTGGCCAAATCGCGCTTCCTCGCCACCATGAGCCATGAACTGCGCACGCCACTGAACGGTATCCTCGGCATGGCCGAATTGTTGCGCGACGCCGGCCTCGCAGCGCCGGATCGCCAACGCCTGGAGGCGTTGTACAAGGCAGGCGACGGGCTGCTGAGCATCCTCAACGAGGTGCTGTATTTTGCCCGCCTGGAAGAGGGCGAAAGCCGCCCCGAGGCCGTGGATTTCTCCCTGCGCCAGCTGTGCGCCGAGGTCGTGACCCTGCTCGAACCCCGCGCGCTGGCCAACGACAGCCTGGTGCTGTGCCGCATCGACCCGCAGCTGGCTGCGTACCAGCACGGCGCCGAGCAGTACCTGCGCCAGGTCCTGAGCAACCTGCTGGCCAACGCCATCAAGTTCACCGAGGGCGGCGAGATTCTGGTGGAAGTGCAGGTGTTGCAGGCGCAACCCGGGCGGCAGCATCTGCGCCTGAGTGTCACCGACGACGGCATCGGCATCTGCGAGGCGATGCAGCCGAAGATCTTCGACCGCTTCGTCCAGGCCAGCGAGGCGGTCGCACGGCGCTACGGCGGCACCGGCCTGGGGCTGGCGATCAGCAAGCACCTGGTCGAGCAGATGGCCGGGCAGATCGGCGTGCGCAGCCGCGAGGGCGAGGGCAGCTGCTTCTGGCTGGAGCTGGCGCTTGAGACGGCGCAGGCGCCCCAGGCCATGGCGCAGGCTGAGCGCGCCGCTGCGCCACTGCACGTCCTGGTGGTGGAAGACGTAGCCCTGAACCGTGAAGTGGTGCGCGGGCTGCTGGAGCGCGACGGGCATGAAGTGTGGCTGGCCGAGGATGCCGAGCAGGGCTTGCAGTTGTGTGCACAGCAGCGCTTCGATCTGCTTCTGCTGGATGTGCACTTGCCGGGCATCAGTGGCGTGGAGCTTTGCCGACAGCTGCGTGCCGGCGCTACGCCGAACCGCGACACGCGCATCCTGGCGCTGACCGCCAGCGTTCAGCCGGGGCTGGTGCGTGCCTATCTGGATGCCGGGATGCAGGGTGTGCTGGGCAAGCCGCTGAAGCTTGCCAACCTGCGTCAGGCTCTGGCGGGGCAAATCCAACAGCAGCAAACGCAAGCGCCCGCCTGGCTCGACCATGAGTTGCTGGCCACGCACCGCACGCTGCTCGGCGAGCAAAAGCTGCAAGGCCTGCTGGCTGGCTTGCGAGACGCCCTGGCGCAACAGCACCAGGCTTTGCTGGAGGCGGTCGAGGCGGGCGACTGCACCGAGGTGACCCACCTGGCCCATCGACTGGCTGGCAGCAGCGACTCCATGGGCCTGTGCGGCCTGGCGGCGACCTTGCGCCGGCTTGAGGCGCTTGCGCTGGCCCGCGACAAAACGGGCGTGCGGGCCATGGGCCCGTTGCTGGGCGAGCAGCTGCAGCGTGGCGAACACACCCTGGCCGAGCTGCTGGTCGGCTGAGCGACAAAATCCTTACGACTTTTTACATCTTTGATCTTTACGATCAACCGGGCCTTACATCGCTTTCCAATAATCGGACTCAACCGCTGCACACGCGGTCTTCGAGGCTTATTGGAGATAATAATAATGAAAGGCCGTAAAGCTGAAGGTATCCACCTCACGCGGGCATTGAAGAGCCGGCACATCTTCATGCTCTCGCTCGGTGGCGTGATCGGCACCGGGCTGTTCATGGGCTCGGGAGTGACCATCAACCAGGGCGGGCCGGTGGGCGCGATCCTGGCCTACCTGGTTGCCGGTTTCCTGATGTACCTGGTGATGGTCTGCCTGGGTGAACTGTCGGTGCAGATGCCGGTGTCCGGTTCGTTCCAGGCCCATGCGACGAAATTCATCGGCCCGGCCACCGGTTTCATGATCGGCTGGGTGTACTGGATGAGCTGGGCCACCACCGTGGGCCTGGAGTTCACCGCCGCCGGCATGCTGATGACTCGCTGGTTCCCGGAGGTGCCGATCTGGTATTGGTCGGCGCTGTTCGTGGCCGTGCTGTTCGGCATCAACGCACTGGCTACTCGCGCCTTCGGTGAAGCGGAATACTGGTTCTCCGGGATCAAGGTGGCGGCGATCCTCGGCTTCATCATCGTCGGAGTGCTGGTGATCTTCGGCGGCATTTCGCTGAACAGCGGGGCGCCGGCGCCGATGATGAGCAACCTGATCGGTGATTCGCTGTTCCCCAATGGCCTGTCTGCAGTGTTCGCGGTGATGATGACCGTGGTCTACGCCTTCCAGGGTTGCGAGATCATGGGCGTGGCGGCGGGCGAGACCGACCAGCCGGAAAAAAGCATCCCGCGGGCGGTACGTAACGTGGTGTTCCGCGTGCTGATCTTCTACGTGCTGGCGATCGTGGTGCTGTCGGCGATCGTGCCGTGGCAGCAGGCCGGGCTGATGGAAAGCCCGTTCGTGCAGGTGTTCGACATGGTCGGCATTCCTTACGCTGCGGACCTGATGAACTTCGTGATCCTCACCGCGATTCTCTCGGTGGGCAACTCCGGCCTGTATGCCTCTACCCGCATCCTCTGGGCGATGTCCAAGACCGGCATGGCACCGCGCAGCCTGTCGCCGCTGAGCAGCCGCGGCGTGCCGCTGCGCGCCCTGTTCATCACCTTGTGCTTTGCGCTGGTGTCGCTGATGACCAGCTTTGTCGCCGCCGACACCCTGTTCATGGTGCTGATGGCGGTGAGCGGCATGTCCGGCACGGTTACCTGGATTGTCATCGCCCTGGCGCAGTACCGCTTCCGCCAGCAGTTCCTGCGTGATGGCGGCCAGTTGAGCGAGCTCAAGTACCGCGCGCCGCTGTACCCGCTGGTGCCGTTGCTGTGCATCACCTTGTGCAGTTCGCTGTTCGTGTTCCTGGCAATGGATGAGACGCAGCGGCCTTCGTTGTACTGGGGCTTTGGCTTTATTGCGCTGTGCTATGCGGCGTATTTCCTGGTACAGCGCAAGCGCCAGGGGGTGGGGCTGGAGCCTGACATGCCGGCAGCCTGACAGATCCACTGGGGCCGCTTTGCGGCCCATCGCCGGCAAGCGCGGCTCCCACCTTGAACGGCTTACGCAGGCCCCGGTGGGAGCCGCGCTTGCCGGCGATGGGCTGCAAAGCAGCCCCCAGCGGTTGTGGGCAGTTGTACAAAGTTGTAACAGCACCAACCAGCGCTTCTCTGGATGTCTGCAAAAATCCTTATAAATCAGATAGCTAATGCATTGCTTGCAGCGTTACAGCGCAATCACCCCAGCAATTGCCTCCTTGTTGAACACTCGTTTAGCATGAGCCTCACCTCTCACAGCAATCACAATAATTCGAGGCCCGTCATGACCGCTCCGTCGTCCCTAATCACCCAGGTTGAAGCCGGCGTTGCCTGGATCACCCTGAACCGCCCCGAGCAGCGCAACGCGCTGGACATCCCCACGCTGAAGAAACTGCACGCCACCCTCGAGGCGTACAACGTCGACCCGGCTGTACGCGTGGTGGTGCTGACCGGCACCGGGCGCAGCTTCTGCGCCGGCGCCGACCTCGCCGAATGGGCCGAAGCCGAAGCCCGTGGCGCCCTGGAAACCTACGGCTGGACCGAAACCGCCCACGCCCTGATGCACTGCCTGCACAACCTGGACAAACCCACCATCGCCGCCATAAACGGTACCGCCGTCGGCGCCGGCATGGACCTGTCACTGTGCTGCGACCTGCGCCTGGCGGCCCAGTCGGCACGCTTCAAGGCCGGCTACACCAGCATGGCCTACTCGCCGGATGCCGGCGCCAGCTGGCACCTGCCTCGGCTGATCGGCAGCGAGCAGGCCAAGCGCCTGCTGTTCCTCGACGAACTGTGGGGCGCCGAACGCGCCCTGGCGGCCGGCCTGGTCGGTGAGGTAGTCGCCGACGACCAGCTAGCCACCGCCACCGCCGAACTGGCCGCGCGCCTGGCCCAGGGGCCGACCTTCGCCTACGCCCAGGCCAAGCGCCTGATGCGCGAAGGCGCCTCGCGCAGCCTCGCCGAGCAACTCACTGCCGAACTCGCCGCCGGCCTGCTCTGCGGGCGCAGCGAAGATGGCGCCGAGGCCTTGCGCGCAGCCACGGAAAAACGCCCGCCACGCTTCAGCGGCAAATAAGCCCTCACTCTTCCCCCGGTTACCCAGGAACAGGCCATGAATTTCCAACTGACCCAAGAACAAGAAATGTTGGTGGATGCCGTACGCAGCTTCGTCGCCAAGGAGCTGTTGCCCCATGAAGAAGCTGTGGACCGTGCCGACGAAGTGTCGCCGGAGCTTGCCGCGCAGATCCGTGGCAAAGCCATCGCCGCCGGCTTCTACGCCTTCAACATGCCCGAGGAAGTCGGTGGCGGCGGCCTCGATTACCTGTCCCAGGCCCTGATCGAGCGCGAGCTGTCCAAGGTCTCCTGGGCACTGCACGTGTTCGTCGCCCGGCCGTCGAAGATTCTCATGGCCTGTACCGGCCAGCAGGTCGAGGACTATCTGCTGCCATGCATCCGTGGCGAGAAGACCGACTGCTTTGCCCTGACCGAACCGGGCGCCGGCTCCGATGCCAACTCGATCAAGACCCGCGCCGTGCGCGAGGGCGACGGCTTCGTGATCAATGGCAGCAAGCACTTCATCAGCCATGCCGGGCACGCCGACTTCGCCATCGTCTTTGCCGTCACCGACACCTACGAGCACAACGGCCGCAAGCGCAACGCCGTCACCGCCTTCCTGGTCGACCGTGGTACCCCGGGCATGACCATCCGCCGTGGCCCGAAATGCGTCAGCAACCGTGGCTACCACACCTACGAGCTGTTCTTCGACGACTGCAAGGTGCCGGCCACCCAGGTGCTCGGCGAAGTCGGCAAGGGCTGGGACGTGGCCAACGCCTGGCTGACCGCAGGCCGGGTCATGGTCGCCGCCAACTGCGTTGGGCAGGCCCAGCGCGCGCTGGACGTGTCGCTGCAATGGGCGGCCGACCGCAAGCAGTTCGGCCAACCGATCGGCACTTACCAGGGCGTGTCGTTCAAGCTCGCCGACATGGCCACGCAGATCCGCGCCGCCGAATTGCTGACCCTGCACACCGCCTGGAAGATGGACCAGGGCAGCATGACCGACGGCGAGGCCGGCATGGCCAAGCTGTTCGCCAGCGAAGTGCTCGGCAAGGTTGCCGACGAAGCGGTGCAGATCTACGGCGGCATGGGCCTGATGGATGAAGGGCCGGTCGAACGTATCTGGCGCAACGCACGCATCGAACGGATCTGGGAAGGCACCTCGGAAATCCAGCGGCACATCATCTCGCGCGAACTGCTGCGCCCACTGCTGCGCTGACCGGAGCCTCACCATGTCGCAAGCCATTCGTGACAACCTCAAACGCCTGCTGGCCCCCCGGCACCTGGCTTTCGTCGGCGGGCGCAGCATGGCCCGTGCGCTCAAGCGCTGTGCCGAGGGCGGCTACCCGGGCCAGATGTGGCTGGTCAACCCGCAGCAGGCCAGCATCGACGGCGTGCCCTGTGTGCGCAGCGTGGCCGAGCTGCCTTGCGCGCCAGACGCGGTGTTCATCGCCACCCACCGCGAACTGACCCTGGCCTGTGTCGCCGAACTCGCCGCCAAGGGGGCGGGCGGGGCGATCTGCTATGCCTCGGGCTTCGCCGAAAGCGGCGCCGAGGGCCAGGCACTGCAACAGCAGCTGCTCGACGCCGCCGGTGACATGGCCCTGCTCGGGCCCAACTGCTACGGCCTGCTCGACTACCTGCACAGTGCCGCCCTGTGGCCTGTGGCCCACGGTGGCAAGGCGGTAGAGAAGGGCGTGGCGGTGCTGACCCAGAGCGGCAACTTTGCCTACAACCTGTCGATGAGCGACCGCTCGCTGCCGGTGGCCTACATGGCCTCGGTCGGCAACCAGGCGCAACTGGGCATCGCCGAGTTGATGGATGTGCTGCTCGATGAACCCCGGGTCACCGCCATCGGCTTGCACCTGGAGGGCCTGAAGAACGTGCCGGGCTTTGCCCGCGCCGCGCACAAGGCGCTGGAGAAGGGCATCCCGATCGTCGCGCTGAAGACTGGCGTGTCGCAGATCGGCGCCGAGCTGGCGCTCAGTCACACCAGCTCGCTGTCCGGCTCCGACGCCCTGTACGACAGCTTGTTCGAGCGCCTGGGGGTGATTCGCGTCAGCGGCCCGGTGAGTTTCGTAGAAACCCTCAAGGCCGCCGCCTGCGGCAACCTGCCCAAGGGCCCCAGCCTGATTGCGCTGGCCTGTTCGGGCGGCGATGCCGGGCTGATCGCCGATTACAGCGAAAGCAACCAGCTGAGCCTGCCTGCCCTGGACGCCAGCCAGGTCGAGGAACTGGCCCAGGTGCTGCCGGCCTACGCCAACCTGGTCAACCCGCTGGACTTCACCACGGCGATCTGGGGCGACGGCCCGGCCAAGGCGCGCATGCTCGACAGTGCCCTGCGCAGTGACGCCGATGCGGCGATGCTGGTGCTCGATTACCCCGCCGAGTTCACCGGCGAGCGCAAGGAATGCGACTTGCTGCTGGAGCTGTACTGCACGGCACTCAAGCGCCATGGCAAGGCCGGCTTCGTCACCTCGGCCTTCCCCGAACTGTTGCCAGCCAGCGCCCGTGACCGCCTGCACGCGGCCGGGGTGCCAGCGCTGCAAGGGGTGGAGGATGGCCTAGCGGCCTGGGGCCGGGTTGCCCGTTACGCGCAGCAGCGCCCGGCCTTGCTGGCGCTGGGCGAGTCGGCGCTGGTGCCGCTGTGCCCGCAGCCGCTGGCCGGTGACAGCCGCCTGCTCAACGAGTGGGATTCCAAGCAGACCCTGCGTGGCTTCGGCCTGCCCGTTCCGAATGGCGTATTGAGCAGCCCGCAAAATGCGCTGGCCGATGCTGGCAAGGTGGGTTTCCCGCTGGTGCTCAAGGCCGTCAGCGCACAGTTGCCGCACAAGACCGAGGCCGGCGCAGTGGCGCTGAACCTGGCCAACGAGGCCGCCCTCAGCAGCGCCCTTGAGCAGATGCGCACGCGCATCGCCGCTTACGCGCCGGGCGTCGCCTTCGACCAGGTACTGCTCGAACCCATGGCTGACGCGCCACTGGCCGAGCTGATCGTCGGCATCAAGCGCGAGGTGGATTTCGGCCTGGCGCTGGTGATCGGCGCCGGCGGCATCCTCGTCGAGCTGCTCAAGGACAGCCACAGCCTGCTGCTGCCGACCACCGACGGTGCCATCCGCAAGGCCGTGCTTGGCCTGCGCAGCGCCGCCTTGCTGCAGGGCTTCCGCGGCAAGCCAGCAGCCGATCTGGATGCACTGGTCGCAGCCATCCGTGCGGTGGCCGACTACGCCTGCGAAAACGCCAGCCAGCTGCTGGAGCTGGATGTGAACCCATTGATGGTCGATGCCAATGGCACCACTGCGGTCGATGCCTTGATCCGCCTCGGCCAGGTGTAAGGACATGAACATGACGAACCCCACACTCACAGGCGGCCAGGCGCTGGTGCGCCTGCTGGCCAATTACGGCGTCGATACCGTCTTCGGCATCCCCGGCGTGCACACCCTGGAGCTGTACCGCGGCCTGCCCGGCAGCGGCATTCGCCACGTGCTCACCCGGCACGAGCAGGGCGCCGGCTTCATGGCCGACGGCTATGCCCGGGTCAGCGGCAAACCCGGCGTCTGCTTTGTCATCACCGGCCCCGGCGTGACCAACGCCGCCACCGCCATCGGCCAGGCCTACGCCGACTCGATTCCGCTGCTGGTGATTTCCAGCGTCAACCACACCGCCAGCCTGGGCAAAGGCTGGGGCTGCCTGCACGAGACCCAGGACCAGCGCGCCATGACTGCGCCGATCACCGCCTTCTCGGCCGTGGCGCTGAAGGCCGAGGACCTGCCGGAACTGATCGCCCGCGCCTATGCCGTGTTCGACAGTGAGCGCCCGCGCCCAGTGCATATCTCGGTGCCGCTGGATGTGCTGGCTGCGCCGGTGGCGCGGGACTGGAGCCGTGACGTGGTGCGCCGCCCCGGTCGCGGCCCGGCCAGCCTCGACAGCCTGCAACAGGCAGCGGCCAGGCTGGCGGCCGCCAAGCGCCCGATGATCATCGCCGGCGGTGGCGCCCTGCAGGCGGGCGCCGAGCTGCAGCAGCTGAGCACACGCCTGGCGGCGCCGCTGTTCACCAGCGTCGCCGGCAAGGGCCTGGCACCGCTGGACTCGCCGCTCAACGCCGGCTCCACGCTGTGCGTGGAACCGGGCTGGGCGCTGATTGCCGAGGCCGACGTGGTGCTGGCGGTCGGCACCGAGATGGCCGACACCGACTTCTGGCGTGAGCGTCTGCCGCTGAGCGGCGAACTGCTGCGGGTGGATATCGACCCACGCAAGTTCAACGACTTCTACCCCTGCGCGCTGGCCTTGCACGGTGATGCCCGGCAGACCCTGGCGGGGCTGCTTGAACAGCTGCCGGATGGCGTGCGCGATGCGACCCAGGCAAGCGCCGCAGTAGCCCGCCTGCGCGATGCCGTGCAGGCCAGCCACGGCCCCCTGCAGGCAATTCACCAGGCGATCCTGCAGCGGGTCGCGGCCGAGCTGCCGGACAACGCCTTCATCAGCACCGACATGACCCAACTGGCCTACACCGGTAACTATGTGTTCAGCAGCCGGGCGCCGCGCAGCTGGCTGCACCCCACCGGCTACGGCACCCTCGGTTACGGCCTGCCGGCCGGTATCGGCGCGATGTTCGCCACGGCCGACCGCCCGGGCCTGGTGCTGGTGGGCGACGGTGGTTTCCTCTACACCGCGCAGGAACTGGCGACCGCGGTCGAGGAGCTGGACCGCCCGCTGGTGGTGCTGCTGTGGAACAACGACGCGCTGGGGCAGATCCGCGACGACATGCTCGGCCTCGATATCGAACCGATCGGCGTACTGCCGCGCAACCCGGACTTCGCCGGCCTGGCCCGTGCCTTCGGCTGTACGGTCGCGCAGCCGCAGAGCCTCGATGAACTGCAACGCGACCTGCGCGGCGGCTTTGCCCGCAACGGCGTGACCCTGATCGAGCTCAAGCACGCCTGCGCGCGCTGAGCCCACCCCGCACAACAGGACAACCAGCCATGCGATTTTCCTCTTTGACCCAACGGATTGCCGGCGACGGCGCCGCCGCCTGGGAGATCCACTACCGCGCCCTGGCCATGCTCGAACAGGGCCGCGACGTGCTGCTGCTGTCGGTCGGCGACCCGGACTTCGACACCCCGGCGCCAATCGTTCAGGCCGCTGTTGCCAGCCTCGAAGCCGGCAATACCCATTACGCCGACGTGCGCGGCAAGCGCAGCCTGCGCGAGGCCATCGCCCGTCGCCACCAGCAGCGCAGCGGCCAGGCGGTCACCGCCGAGCAGGTGACGGTGCTGGCGGGGGCGCAGTGCGCGCTGTTCTGCGTCGCACAATGCGTGCTGGAGCCGGGCGATGAAGTGATCGTCGCCGAGCCGATGTATGTCACCTACGAGGCGGTGTTCGGTGCCTGCGGCGCCAAGGTGGTGCCGGTGCCGGTTCGCCCGGAGCATGGCTTTCGCGTGCAGCCCGCAGACGTCGCCGCACGGATCACCCCGCGCACTCGTGCCCTGGCACTGAACAGCCCGCACAACCCCTCCGGTGCCAGCTTGCCGCGCAGCACCTGGGAGGCCCTGGCCGAACTGTGCATCGCCCATGACCTGTGGCTGATCAGCGACGAGGTGTACAGCGAGCTGCTGTTCGAGGGCGAGCACATCAGCCCGGCCAGCCTGCCGGGCATGGCCGAGCGCACGGCGACACTGAACAGCCTGTCCAAGTCCCATGCCATGACCGGCTGGCGGGTCGGCTGGGTGGTCGGCTCGCCAGCGCTGTCCGCGCACCTGGAAAACCTCGCGCTGTGCATGCTCTATGGCTCGCCCGATTTCATCCAGGACGCGGCGGTGGCCGCGCTGGAGCAGCCCTTGCCGGAACTGGACGGCATGCGCGAAGCCTACCGCCAGCGCCGTGACCTGGTGTGTGCAAGCCTTGCCGACTGCCCTGGCATTCGGGCACTCGAGCCCGATGGCGGCATGTTCGTAATGGTCGATATCCGCGAGACCGGCCTCAGCGCGCAAGCCTTCGCCGACCGCCTGCTCGACCAGCACGGGGTGTCGGTGCTGGCCGGTGAAGCCTTCGGCCCGAGTGCCGCCGGGCATATCCGCCTGGGCCTGGTGCTCGGCGCCGAGCCGCTGCGTGAAGCCTGCCGGCGCATTGCCCGCTGCGCCAGCGAACTGATGGAGGCGCAACGCAATGCATGAATACAGCCGCCTGTTTATCGATGGTCGCTGGCAGCAGCCAGCGGGGCAGGGCATGGCCGAGGTGATCGACCCGGCCAGCGAGGCCGTGGCCGGCAGGGTGCCGCTGGGTAACGAAGCGGATGTGGAGCGCGCCGTCAACGCGGCGCGAAAGGCGTTCGCCGACTGGTCGCGCACGCCGTCCAGCGTGCGCGCCGGGTACATTCGCGCCCTGGCCGAACAGCTCAAGGCGCGGGCCGACCAGATGGCCGCGGTGATCACCACCGAGCTGGGCATGCCGGTGCAGTGGTGCCGGCCGGTGCAGGTCGATGGGCCCATCGTCGGGCTTGAGCAGTACAGCGAACTGGCCGGCCTGATGGATGAGGTGCGCGAAGTCGGCAACTCGCTCGTGTACCGCGAGGCCGTGGGCGTGTGCGCGTTCATCAACCCCTGGAACTACCCGCTGCACCAGCTGATCGGCAAGCTCGCCCCAGCCTTGGCCGCAGGTTGCACGGTAGTGGTCAAGCCGAGCCAGGAGACCCCGCTGCATGCCTTCCTGCTGGCCGAAATGATCGAGGCCATCGGGCTGCCGGCCGGGGTGTTCAACCTGGTCAGCGGGCCGGGGGCGAAGGTCGGCGAGGCGCTGGCACGGCACCCGCAGGTGGACATGGTCTCGTTCACCGGGTCCACCGGTGCGGGTGTGCGGGTTGCCCAGGCGGCAGCACCGTCGGTGAAGCGGGTGTGCCTGGAGCTGGGCGGCAAGTCGCCGTTCCTGATCACCGCCGACGCCCCGTTGGAGGCGGCGGTGCGCCATGGCTTGCAGGATGTGATGATCAACTCGGGGCAGACCTGCACGGCGCTGACGCGCATGCTGTTGCCGGCCTCGCGCTATGCCGAGGCCCTGGACATCGCCGTGGACGAGGCCAGCAGCATGGTGATGGGCGACCCGCAGGACCCGCGCAGCTTCCTCGGGCCGATGTGCTCGGCCGGGCAGCGGCGCACGGTGCAGGAATACATCCGGGTCGGCCAGGAAGAAGGCGCACGGCTGTTGTGTGGCGGGGAGAGGGCACCAGGCTTCGAGCGCGGGTTCTATGTGCCGCCGACGCTTTTCGCCGACGTCGACAACCGCATGCGCATCGCCCAGGAGGAAATCTTCGGGCCGGTGCTGTGCCTGATTCCTTATGCCGACGAGGCCGAGGCCATTGCCTTGGCCAACGACTCACCGTTCGGGCTGTCCAGCGCAGTGTGGGCCGGTAGCCGTGACAAGGCGCTGCATCTGGGCCGCCAGCTGCGCGCGGGGCAATGCTTCGTCAATGGCGGGGCGTTCAACTACCAGGCACCGTTTGGCGGTTACAAGCAGTCGGGCAATGGGCGCGAGTGGGGGGAGGAGGGCCTGAACGAGTTTGTCGAGGTGAAGGCCATTCAGCTCTGAAAAGTGTGCAAACAACTGCGTTGCACAACTTCTGAAAACTGGCGCGCTCCCACAGGGGGCGCGTCAGATTTTTAAACATTGAGCAAGACAGTTACCCCCGCAGGGCTGGCGTTCAGGCCGTGTGTTCCTTCGGCGTATCGAACGCCACGAACAGCTGATCCGCCGTGATCGCCCCCAGGTCCAGGCGCATGTTCTGCTCCAGCATCGCGAACAGCCGGGTGAACACTTCGTACACCTTGCAGTGGTCTTCCAGCCCGGCAAACGGGTTGTCGATCTTCTCGGCGATCAGCGAGCTTTCCTGCACCGCGTCATACACTTCGCGCAAGGTGATTTCCTGCGGCGCGCGGGCCAGGGTCACGCCGCCCTGGGCGCCGCGGTACGAGGTCAGGATATTGGCCTTGACCATCTGCGACACCATCGAACGCACGCGGGTCGGGTGCACCTTGACCCACTTGGCGATGGTTTCGGTGCGCAATTTCTGCGGGGCATTGGCCGCCACGAACGAAAGGATGTACGAGGCGGTGATGAGTCGGGTCGACTGGCTCATGGGGCAAAGGCTCCCTGCGAAAACGTCAATGGTACACGACTGAAAAAGCCCGGTATCGGGCGCTGGAAATCAGCTTGTCCTGCCGCTAATGTATTTGTTACGGTAACAATTACAAATTGTAAACAGCTTCTACGCAATCCGCTTTGACCGAACAACAATTTCTTGCGGTTCAACAGGGGCAAATGCCATGAGCGATAACAACAAGAACAATCCTCACGCCATTCTCGACGGCAGCCTGCCGCGCCGGGATTTCCTCAAGTACAGCGCGGCCGCTGCGGCCATCGCCGGGGCGTTTTCCCTAGGCCTGCCGCTGCCTGGTCATGCCGAAGAGGCCACGCCAAAGCCGGGCGGCACCTTGCGCCTGGGCCTGGCCGGGGGCAGCACCACCGATTCCAAGGACCCAGGCTCGTGGGTCGACACCTTCACCTTCATCGGCTTCTCGGCGGTGTACAACACGCTCACCGAAATTTCCGTGGAAGGCACCGCCATCCCGGAGCTGGCCGAGCGCTGGGAATCGAGCCCCGACGCCAAGGTGTGGACCTTCACCCTGCGTCAGGGCGTGACCTTCCACAACGGCAAGACCCTGAATGCCGATGACGTGGTGGCCTCGATCCAGCACCACCTGGGCGACAAGTCCACCTCCGCGGCCAAGACCGTACTGGGCGATGTCGCCAAGATCCACGCCAGCGCCCCCGACACCGTGGTGTTCAAGCTGCATTCGGGCAACGCCGACTTCGCCTACGTGGTCGCCGACTACCACCTGGTGATCATGCCCGCCAAGGACGGCCTGGCCGACTGGCAGGCCGGCGTCGGCACTGGCGGCTATCGCATCAAGGGCTTCGAGCCGGGCGTGCGCATGGACCTGGAGCGCAGCCCGGACTACTGGAAGCCGGGCAGGGCGCACTTCGCCAGCGCCGAGCTGATCGCCATCGCCGACGGCGCCGCGCGGGTCAACGCCCTGGTCACCGGCAAGGTCGATGTGATCAACAAGGTCGACCTCAAGACCGTAGCCTTGCTCAAGCGCAACCCGAAGCTGGTGATCGAGGAAACCAAGGGCGCCCAGCACTACACCTTCCCGATGCTCACCGACAGCGAGCAGTTCCGCGACAACAACGTGCGCATGGCCCTCAAGCACGCGATCAACCGCGAGACCCTGCTGGCCTCGGTGCTCTACGGCTACGGCCAGGTCGGCAACGACCACCCGCTGCAGCCGGCCAACCGCTTCATCAACCCGGCGCTGGAGCAGCGCGTCTACGACCCGGACAAGGCGCGCTTCTTCCTGCGCCAGGCCGGCATGGACAGCCTCAAGGTGCGCCTGCAGGCCTCCGATGCCGCCTACAGCGGTGCGGTGGATGCCTCGGTGCTGTTCAAGGAGCAGGCGCGTCAGGCCGGGATCGACATCGACGTGGTGCGCGAACCGGCCGATGGTTTCTTCACCAACGTGTGGATGAAGCAGCCGTTCACCACCTCGTTCTGGTACTCCAGCCTCACCGCCGACCGGATGTTCAGCATCGGCTACGCCAAGGGTGCGGCGTGGAACGAGACTCACTGGGACAACCCGCGCTTCAACCAGTTGCTCAACGCCGCCCGTGGCGAGATGAACGAGCCGCTGCGCCGCGAGATGTACAACGAAATGCAGGCGCTGTGCCGCGATGAAGGCGGGGCGATCGTGCCGCTGTTCGCCAGCTCCGTTGCCGCTCGCTCCAGCCGCGTGGCCCATGGCCCGCTCACGGCGCCCTATGGCGAGCTGGATGGCCTGCGGGTGATCGAGCGCTGGTGGCAAGCCTGAGCCGCTGACCCTGCATCCAGTCGAGGCATCCAGTAGAGGAATGGTACGGTGAACAATCTTGGCAAACTGCTTGTGCAGCGGCTGGCCCTGGGCCTGTTGTCGCTGTTTGCGGTCTCGGTGGTGATCTTCCTGGCAGTCAGCCTGCTGCCAGGCGACATCGCCCAGGCCATGCTCGGCCAGTCGGCCACCCCGGAAACCGTGGCGGCCCTGCGCGCCCAGCTGGGGCTGGACCTGTCGCCGGTGCAGCGTTTCGTGCACTGGGCGTGGCGCCTGCTGCACGGTGATTTGGGCGTATCGCTGGCCAACCAGCGGCCGATCATCGAACTGGTTGGCACGCGGCTGGGCAACACCTTCAGCCTGGCCCTGCTGGCGGCGCTGTTCTCGGTGCCAACGGCGTTGCTGCTGGGCATGCTCGCGGCGTTGTACCGCAACAGCTGGTTCGACCGCCTGCTCAACACCGGCGCCTTGAGCGCCGTGTCGTTCCCCGAGTTCTTCGTCGCCTACCTGCTGATCCTGGTGTTCGCGGTAAAGCTCGAATGGCTGCCGGGTATCTCCAGCCTGCCTGCAGATGCCTCGCTGGGCGAGGTGCTGGAAGTCTCGGTGCTGCCGGTGGCGACCCTGAGCCTGGTGGTGATCGCACAGATGATGCGCATGACCCGCGCCTCTCTGATCAACCTGCTGGCCAGCCCCTACATCGAAATGGCCCGGCTCAAGGGCGTGTCGCCGGCGCGGGTGATCTTCCGGCATGCCTTGCCAAATGCCCTGGCGCCGATCGTCAACGTGGTGGCGCTGAACCTGGCGTACCTGGTGGTGGGTGTAGTGGTGGTGGAAGTGGTGTTCGTCTACCCGGGGCTCGGCCAGTTGCTGGTCGACTCGGTGGCCAAGCGCGACATCCCGGTGGTGCAGGCCTGCAGCCTGATCTTCGCCGGCACCTACATCCTGCTCAATACCGGCGCCGACGTGCTGTCGATTGCCAGCAACCCACGCCTGATGCATCCGAAGGGGTAGACCATGAGCCTGATCACACCTGTGCTGCGTGCGCCCCTGAGCGCCAAATTCGGCCTGCTGGTGATTGTTGCCTACACCGTGGTGGCGCTGTTCGCACCGCTGCTGGCGCCGTATGGCGAAACCCAGGTAGTCGGCGAGGGCTTCGCGCCGTGGAGCCCGCAGTTCCTGCTGGGCACCGACAACCTTGGCCGCGACACCTTGAGCCGCCTGCTGTTCGGAGCCCGAAACACCCTCGGTATCGCCTTCCTGACCACTAGCCTGGCGTTCCTGCTGGGCGGCCTGTGTGGCCTGGTCGCGGCCATCAAGGGCGGCTGGATCGACCAGGGCCTGTCGCGCCTGGTGGACATCCTGATGGCCATCCCGCAGCTGATCTTCGCCTTGCTGATCCTCAGCGTGGTCGGCACCACGGCCACCTCGCTGGTGCTGGTGATTGCCCTGCTCGACGCCACACGGGTGTTCCGCCTGTCGCGGGCGGTGGCGATGAACGTGGTGGTGCAGGACTTCGTCGAGGCTGCGCGCTTGCGCGGCGAAGGGCTGTGGTGGCTGGCCACCCGCGAAGTGCTGCCCAACGCTGCGGCGCCGCTGATTGCCGAGTTCGGCCTGCGCTTCTGTTTCGTCTTCCTGTTCATCAGCGCCTTGTCGTTCCTCGGCCTCGGCATCCAGCCGCCGACCGCCGACTGGGGCAGCATGGTGCGCGACAACGCGGTGCTGATCACCTTCGGCGACATCAGCCCGCTGCTTCCGGCACTGGCGGTGGCGTTGATCACGGTGAGCGTGAACTTTGTCGTCGACTGGGTGCTGCACCTGTCCAGTGGCCTGAAGGAGTGCTGAGCATGAACCCCGATACCTTGCTGGAAATCCGTGGCCTGCGCATCGAAGGCCAGCATGACGACGCCTGGCACCCGCTGATCAAGGGCATCGACCTGACCCTTAAGCGCGGTGAGGTACTGGGCCTGATCGGCGAGTCCGGTGCCGGCAAGTCGACCCTGGGCCTGGCCGCGATGGGCTATGTGCGCGACGGCTGCCGGATCACCGGCGGCAGCGTGTGCTTCGATGGCATCCAGCTGCTCGATTGCAGCGCCGAAACCCTGCGCAAGCTGCGTGGCCTGCGCATCGCCTATGTGGCGCAGAGCGCTGCCGCCTCGTTCAACCCGGCGCACCGGCTGATCGACCAGCATGTGGAAACCGCGGTGACCAATGGTGGCATCGACCGCGCCAAGGCCGAGGCCGAGGCGGTGGAGCTGTACCGCATCCTGCGCCTGCCCGACCCTGAACACATCGGCCAGCGTTACCCGCACCAGCTCTCCGGCGGCCAGTTGCAGCGGGTGATGACGGCCATGGCCATGGCCTGCCACCCGGACCTGATCATCTTCGACGAGCCGACCACGGCGCTGGACGTCACCACCCAGATCGAGGTGCTGGCGGCGATCCGCGACGCGGTGAAGACCTTCGGCAGCGCCGCGCTGTACATCAGCCATGACCTGGCGGTGGTGGCGCAGATGGCCGACCGCATCATGGTGCTGCGCCACGGCAGCCTGGTGGAGGAGGCGCAAACGCGCAACATGCTCAGTGCCCCGCAGCAGGCCTACACCCAGTCGCTGTGGGCGGTGCGCAACTTCCACACCACGGCCAAGGCCTGCCCAGGCAATGAAAAGCCCTTGTTGGAAGTGCGCAACGCCGACGCCCGCTATGGCCAGCAACCGGTGCTGCACGATGTGTCGCTGAAGCTCTATCGCGGCCAGACCCTTGCGGTCATCGGCGAGTCGGGCAGCGGCAAGAGCACCACCGCGCGCCTGATCAGCGGCCTGTTGCCGCCAACTTCGGGCCAGGTGCTGTATGACGGCGAGGCCTTGCCGGCCGACTACCGCCAGCGCAGCAAGGAGCAGCTGCGGCGCATCCAGATGATCTATCAGATCCCCGACACCGCGCTCAACCCCAGGCAGCGCATCGTCGACATCATCGGCCGGCCACTGAGCTTCTACCTGGGCCTCAAGGGCAAGGCGCTGCGCGAGCGGGTCGCCGAACTGCTGCGGATGATCGACCTGGAGCCGGCCAAGTACATGGACCGCCTGCCGCGCGAGCTGTCGGGCGGGCAGAAGCAGCGGATCTGCATCGCTCGTGCCCTGGCTGCCGAGCCGCAGCTGATCATCTGCGACGAAGTGACCTCGGCCCTCGACCAGCTGGTCGCCGAAGGCGTGCTGAAACTGCTCGACCGTATCCAGCGCGAGCTGGGCGTGGCCTACCTGTTCATCACCCACGACGTGGCCACCGTGCGCGCGATCGCCGACGAGGTGCTGGTAATGCAGCGCGGGCGGGTGGTCGACCACGGCAGCCGCGAGGCGATCTTCCAGCCGCCGCACCGTGACTACACCGGGCTGCTGTTCTCCTGCGAGCCCGAGATGGACCCCGACTGGCTCGACCGCCTGCTGGCGTCGCGCAACTCCCATTCCCCTTTGGCAACTGTTTGAGGATTGCCCATGAAAGTGTTGATCGTTCACGCTCACCCCGAGCCTCAGTCCTTCACCGCCGCCCTGCGTGACCAGGCGGCACAGACCTTCCGCGCCCAGGGCCACGAGGTGCAGGTCAGCGACCTGTACGCCATGGGCTGGAACCCGGTGGCCAGCGCAGACGACTTCAGCCATCGGGAAAACCCGGAATACCTGGTGTATGCGCTGGAGCAGCGCCTGGGCGTGAAGAGCGGTTCCATCGCCCCGGATATCCAGCAAGAGCTGGACAAGCTGCTGTGGGCCGACCTGTTGGTGCTGAACTTCCCGATCTTCTGGTTCTCGGCGCCGGCAATGCTCAAGGGCTGGATCGACCGCGTGCTGGTGTCAGGGGTGTGCTATGGCGGCAAGCGTTTCTACGATCAGGGTGGCCTGGCCGGCAAGCGCGCGCTGGTGACCGTGACCCTGGGCGGGCGTGAGCACATGTTCGGTGAGGGGGCGATCCACGGGCCGCTGGAGGACATGTTGCGGCCGATTCTGCGCGGCACCCTGGCCTATGTCGGTTTCGAGGTGCTGGAACCGTTTGTGGCCTGGCATGTGCCGTATATCAGCGATGAAGCGCGGCAGGCGTTCCTGCACAGTTACGAGCAGCGTCTGCGCCACCTGTCGGATGATCTGCCGCTGAATTTCCCGCGCCTGGACCAGTTTGATGAAGCGCTGTATCCACTGCCGCGCTGATCATAGAGCAGCTTGGATTGTCGGGGCCGCTTTGCGGCCCATCGCCGGCAAGCGCGGCTCCCACAGGTCCTGGGTATGCCGATCAAGGT
>NZ_JBDJMM010000019.1:0-132652 GCF_039673865.1 Pseudomonas sp. TWI628
GGTCGTACGGGCCGGCCTCTTCGCGGGTAAACCCGCTCCCACACCGGGCGGCGTGGTTCCCCTTGGGGGAGCGGGTTTACCCGCGAAGAGGCCGGTACAGATCAAACCCGCTCGATGGCCAGCGCCAGGCCTTGGCCGACGCCCACACACATGGTCGCCAGGCCCTTGCGGCCACCGCTCTTCTCCAGCTGGTGAAGCGCAGTCAGCACCAGGCGCGCACCGCTCATGCCCAGCGGGTGGCCCAGGGCGATCGCGCCGCCGTTGGGGTTCACCTGCGGCGCATCGTCGGCCACACCCAGCTCACGCAGCACCGCCAGGCCTTGGCTGGCAAAGGCTTCGTTGAGCTCGATCACATCAAAATCATTGACCGCCACACCCAGGCGCTCGGTCAGCTTGCGCACCGCCGGCACCGGGCCGATGCCCATGACTCGCGGGGCAACACCGGCGCTGGCCATGCCCAGTACGCGGGCACGTGGGGTCAGGCCGTGCTTCTTCACCGCCTCGGCCGAGGCCAGGATCAGTGCCGCAGCGCCATCGTTGACGCCCGAGGCGTTGCCTGCGGTGACTGTCTTGTCCGGGCCATTGACCGGTTTGAGCTTGGTCAGCGCTTCCAGGGTGGTCTCCGGGCGCAGGTGCTCGTCACGCTCGACGATGGTTTCGCCCTTCTTGTGGGCGATACGCACCGGCACGATCTCCTCGGCGAAGAAGCCGGCGGCCTGGGCCGCAGCAGCCTTCTGCTGGCTGCGCAGGGCGAAAGCGTCCTGGTCAGCGCGGGAAACCTTGTAGTCGTCAGCCACGTTGTCGGCGGTTTCCGGCATGGCGTCGACGCCGTACTGGCTCTTCATCAGCGGGTTGATGAAACGCCAGCCGATGGTGGTGTCTTCCAGCTTCATGTTGCGCGAGTAGCCGCTTTCGGCCTTGCCCATGACGAATGGCGCACGCGACATCGACTCGACGCCGCCGGCAATCACGAACTCCATCTCGCCGCTGGCAATGGCGCGGAAGGCCGTGCCGATAGCGTCCATGCCCGAAGCGCACAGGCGGTTCAGGGTCACGCCCGGGACGCTCTCTGGCAGGCCAGCCAGCAGCAGGGCCATGCGCGCGACGTTGCGGTTGTCTTCACCGGCCTGGTTGGCGCAGCCGAAGAACACTTCGTCGAGCTGGTCCCACTGCACCGACGGGTTGCGTTCGATCAGCGCCTTCAGCGGCACGGCCGCCAGGTCGTCGGCACGCACGCCGGCCAGGGCGCCGCCGAAGCGGCCGATCGGGGTGCGGATGGCGTCACAGATAAATACTTCACGCATCAGGCTTCTCCTGCCAGGGGTGCTACGTTGCGCCCAGATTAAGGAGACAGGGGGGTCGCTTACAATTCGATAATCGACTATTCGTGCGATTATCGAACCAAATGTTACCCCACTATCCATCTTCGCTTACGGGGCCGCGGTGCGGTCCCCGCCTGCTCAGGTCGCGTCGGCGTGGCTCACCAGCCCTTTGACGATCACGCCCACCGTCGCCAGCGCCGCCGGCACCAGCAATGCGGTCAGAACCTGCTCGAAGTTCCAGCCCAGGCCCAGCAGCGTCGCGCCGCTCCAGGCCCCGAGGATCGCGCCGAAGCGGCCGATGCCCAGCATCCACGATACGCCTGTGGCGCGCGCTTGGGTCGGGTAGAACCGTGCAGCCAGCGATGGCATGGCCGACTGCGCGCCGTTCACGCACATGCCGGCGACCAGCACCAGGGTGGCAAGCACGGTGATGTTGCCCAGGCTCTGGCCGACAGCGTAGGCAAATACACCGGCCAGCAGGTAGAAGATGCCGATGACCTTGTGCGGGTTGAAGCGGTCCATGGCCCAACCCACCCCTACGGCGCTGAGCACGCCGCCGAACTGGAACAGCGCACCGATGAACGCGGCCTGTTCCATGCTGGCACCGCTGTCGCGCATCAGTGTCGGCAGCCAGCTGGTCAGCAGGTAGACGATCACCAGGCCCATGAAGTAGGTCAGCCACAGCAGCACCGTGCCCAGGCCGTAAGTCCCGGAGAAGATCACCGCAAACACGTTGCGTGCAGCCACAGCCTTCTGCTCCGGCACGCTGAAGCTGGCCGCCTGCGCCACTACCGCCGGCGCGATCGGCGCCAGGGTCTTGCGCACCTTGTCGTTACCACGGTTGCGCACCACCAGGAAGCGCGCCGACTCCGGCAGCCAGACCATCAGCACCACGGCCAGCAGCAACGGCAGCACGCCACCGATCACCAGCAGGCTGTGCCAGCCGTAGGCCGGGATCATCTTCGCCGAGATGAAACCACCACCGGCCATGCCCAGGTTGAAGCCGCAGAACATGCTGGTCACCAGCAGCGACTTGAGGCGTTCCGGGGTGTATTCGGACAGCAGCGTGGTGGCATTGGGCATCCCCGCCCCCAGCCCGAGGCCTGTCAGGAAGCGCAGCACCAGCAGTTGGTCTACGTTGCCAGCATAGGCCGAAGCCAGGCTGAAACCACCGAACACCAGCACTGCACCGACCAGCACGCCCTTGCGCCCGAAACGGTCGGCCAGCGGCCCGGAACCCAGGGCGCCGAACACCATGCCGATCAACGCGGCGCTCATCACCGGGCCGAGGCTGGCACGGTCGATGCCCCACTCTTGCGACAAGGCTGGTGCGATGAAGCCCATGGCAGCCGTATCAAGGCCATCGAGGAAGACAATCAGAAAGCAGAGGATTACTACGCGCCACTGATAGCGCGACAGCGGTTGCTCATTGATGAATGACTGTACGTCGAGATTATTCCCGACAGACTGTGGTTGGTTCATTGTTGTTATCCAGAAAGGGGCACGGTCGGGCCACTGCACTTGGGTCAACAGCACAGGGCTTGATTATCGATGAAGTGCGGCCTGAATCAGCCTGGATACAACGGTACTGCGAACGGGTGCGGCCGCGGCAGTCGAGTGACAGTGGTCATGGGATGCGCCTCATATGTTTTTCTTGTATCGGTCGGCAGAGCCGACCGTTGCGAGAGACATTAATCAGCGATGGGGGGAGGCGCAATTGACCCGAAGCGACACTGTGCGTTTATCGAACAGGAAACAGTGCCGCCCCTGCCGTCAACCGAACAACTGGTGGCAGAGATCGCGGCTGGCCGCCAGCAGGATCGGCAGGAAGCGCTGCTCCAGTTCGCTGCGCGTCACCCGACCGACGTGGGTGCTCACGTTCAGCGCTGCCAGCACCTGCCCGGACGCATCATAGATAGGCACGGCGATCGAGCGCAGCCCCTGCTCCAGTTCCTGGTCGACCACGCACCAGCCCTGCTCCCGCACTTGCTGGATGCAGGCGAACAACGACTCGGGGTCATTCAGGGTACGGCTGGTGCGCGCCTTGAGGTCGGCGCGGTCGAGGTACTCGCGCAGACTGGTGTCGTCCATCGCCGCCAGCAGGATACGGCCCATGGACGTGCAATAGGCTGGCAACCGACCACCGACCGACAGGTCGACCGAAATCAGCCGCTCCACCGTCGCCGAACGGGCTATATAAAGAATGTCGTCGCCTTCGAGGGTGGCCATGTTGGCAGCCTCGTGCAACTGGTCGCTGATACGGTCCAGATAAGGCTGGGCCGATACCGCCAGTGGCGTCGACGACAGGTAGGCATGGCCCAGGGTCAGCACTTTCGGCAACAGCGAATAGGTGCGCCCGTCGGTGGTGGCGTACCCCAGCTTGATCAGCGTGTGCAGGCAACGGCGCACGGCGGCCCTGGGGATTTCGGTGCGATGGCTGATCTGGGCGATGGTCAGGTGGCGCTTGCGCTCCTGGAAGGCCTGGATCACCGCCAGGCCACGCGCCAGGGAGGTCATGAAGTCAGGGTCACCGGTAAACGCTTGGATGCGCTTGGCCGCCGAAGCCACGATCGGCGGTGCCAGCGCAGGTGCGCTTGGACGGGGCGCCTCTGGGTTGGCAGATTCGTTGGCCATGGTTTCGTCGTTCATCGCTCACCTCAAAAAAATCACTGGCTCGTGCGATTATCGAACGAACGGCCGATAATCGCAATTGACCGCCGACAAATTTACTTATACCTTTCTCCTGCCACATGTGGCTTCTTTGGAGAGACTGGTCAGGTACCCACCGTAGAAGTCCCCAGGCAACGGCCTCGCCTCGTGCGGGGCCGTTTTATTTCTGCCTTGCGGTAAAACGGCAGCGAACTATTCCAGGCGTTGTTTGCTCAAAGTTTGTACAGGCCGCCTGGGTCTTGAAACTTTGCACACTGTTGTATAAATAACCCTGTTTGGCGATTTACCGATTGCTATAATCGATTCCGCTGGCCCGGATCGATACGCCGGCAATGCGCAATACTGGCCCGGCTTTCATCCGCCAACCAGCACGTCGTGTGCATGGGCAACTTGCACCTGCATGCAACACCCGCCACTTCTACTCATTCAGGTATTACTGTGACGAAAGATGAACTGCGCGCAGAACTCGAGCGCCAGGCAGAACGTTACAAGGAAGTTTACGGTGGTGAAGTCACCACCTATGCCGCGCAACCGGAACCGGAACGCAAGCCGTGGCGCAAACGTGCCACCGTCCAGGACCAGGCCTTTAGCCAGGAACTGGAAAAAATGGAAAAGGAGCTGCGCAGCGAGCAGCCCTGAGCTGCCCTCTGCACCGCCCCTCACGTCGCGGGCCACCCGCCCTCGACGCGGCCGATCTTTACCGAATGGCCGAGGATGAAATGGAATTACACAAATTTCATACAACCGTTTGAAGCCTTACGGCACAGAGATTTTCCCAGAAATTTAACGAATTTTTGGCGATTTCCTGATTTTTAACGGAACTTTTTCCGCCAGATCCCGTCACCTGCTGGGTTGAGAGCGCGCTCAAAAAGCTGCCATCGGTCAGCAGTGGGTGCATCGATTGCCAAGGTTTTCTGGCATAATCCCGCCCCCCTATGACCGCCAGACAACCTTCATGATCGATTTATTCAGCGGACTGGATGCCTGGGTATTGGTGAGCCTGCTGCTCGCCCTGACCTTCGTGCTCGCATTCGAGTTCATCAATGGCTTTCATGACACCGCAAACGCGGTAGCCACCGTCATCTATACCAAAGCCATGCCACCACACCTGGCCGTGTTCTTCTCCGGGGTATTCAACTTCCTCGGCGTTCTGCTCGGTGGTGTCGGGGTGGCCTACGCCATCGTGCACCTGCTGCCGGTCGAGCTGCTGATCAATGTGAATACCGGGCATGGCCTGGCCATGGTCTTCTCGCTGCTGGCCGCTGCCATCACCTGGAACCTCGGGACCTGGTACTTCGGCATCCCTGCTTCCAGTTCGCACACCCTGATCGGCTCGATCCTTGGCGTGGGCCTGGCCAACGCACTGATCAACGACATCCCGCTGGGCGATGGGGTCAACTGGCAGAAGGCGATCGACATCGCCATGTCGCTGGTGGTCTCGCCGATCGCCGGCTTTGCTGTCGCCGCGCTGGTGCTGGTCGGCCTGAAATGGTGGCGCCCGCTGTCGAAGATGCACAAAACCCCGGACCAGCGCCGCAAGCTCGACGACAAGAAGCACCCACCGTTCTGGAACCGCCTGGTCCTGGTGATTTCGGCCATGGGCGTCAGCTTCGTGCACGGCTCCAACGATGGCCAGAAAGGCATCGGCCTGATCATGCTGGTGCTGATCGGTATCGTACCGGCCAAGTTCGTCCTCGACCTGAACAGCACCACCTACCAGATCGAGCGCACCCGCGACGCCACCCTGCACATGAGCCAGTTCTACCAGCGCAACGCCGCCACCCTGGGCGAGTTCCTGGCACTGGGCAAGGCCAAGTCGACCGACCTGCCGGAGAAGTTCAGCTGCAACCCGCAGCAGACCGAACCGACCATCGCCGCCCTGCAGTCCTCGCTGCAAGGCGTGACCGACTACCACGCGCTGGATGCCGAGAAGCGTGTTGAAGTGCGCCGCTACCTGCTGTGCCTGGACGACACCGCGAAGAAGGTCGGCAAGCTGCCTGGCCTGGAAGCCCGTGAAAAGGCCGACCTCGAGAAGCTGCGCAAGGACCTGACTGCCACCACCGAATACGCCCCGTTCTGGGTGATCGTGGCCGTCGCCCTGGCCCTGGGCCTGGGCACCATGGTCGGCTGGAAGCGCGTGGTGCTGACCGTCGGTGAGAAGATCGGCAAGCAGGGCATGACCTATGCCCAGGGCATGTCGGCGCAGATCACCGCAGCCTGCGCCATCGGCATGGCCAACGTGTTCGCCCTGCCGGTATCGACCACCCACGTGCTGTCGTCTGGTGTTGCCGGCACCATGGTCGCCAACAAGAGCGGCCTGCAAGGCGGCACCGTGAAGACCATCCTGCTGGCCTGGGTCCTGACCCTGCCGGCCTCGATGGGCCTGGCGGCCGGGCTGTTCTGGCTGGCCTCCAAGGCACTGGCCTGAGCGATTGCGCTGCACTGAAAAAGGCGCCTCATGGCGCCTTTTTCGTGGGTGCAGGAAGTTATTTCTTCTTGCTACCCAGCAACGACCCCATCAACCCACGCACCAACTGCCGCCCCAACTGGTTGGCTGCCTGGCGCACCGCCGACTTGATCGCCTGCCCCGCCGCGCTCTGCAAAAAGTCCCCTGCCTTGTCGGCGAAACTCTCTTCATCCGCTTTCGGCACTGGCACCGGCTCCACTGCCTCACCTTTACGCTGAGTCAGCATTTCATAGGCCGACTCCCGGTCAATCGCCTTGTCATAGCGCCCCAGCAAGGGTGAAGCCGCAATCAACGCACTGCGCTCTGCCCCACTCAACGGCCCGATCCGCGATTGCGGTGGTGCGATCAGCACCCGCTGGACCATCGCCGGCGTACCCTTGTCTTCCAGGGTGCCGACCAACGCCTCGCCAATCCCCAGCTCGGTCAGCACCGCCAGGCTGTCGAACGCCGGGTTCGGGCGGAAGCCATCAGCCACGGCCCTGAGCGACTTCTGCTCTTTGGCGGTAAAGGCGCGCAGACCGTGCTGGATACGCAAACCCAACTGGGCCAATACGCTATCGGGCAGATCGCCCGGCGACTGGGTGACGAAATACACCCCAACGCCCTTGGAACGGATCAGCCGCACCACCTGTTCCAGACGGTCCTGCAGCGCTTTCGGCGTGCCGTTGAACAACAGATGCGCCTCATCGAAGAACAGCGCCAGCACCGGTTTGTCGGCATCACCGCGCTCCGGCAACTGCTCGAACAGCTCGGCCAGCAACCACAGCAGGAAGGTCGCGTACACTTTCGGCGCCTCATGCACCAGCCGGCTGGCGTCGAGCAAGTGGATACGCCCACGGCCATCGGTATCCGGCCGCAACAGGTCCTCCAGTTGCAGCGCCGGTTCACCAAACAACGCCTCGGCACCTTGTTGCTCCAGGGTTGCCAGCCGGCGCAGCAAGGCCTGGGTCGAGCCGGTGGTCATCAGCGCGCTGTCTTCGCCGAGCAGTTGCGGGTTGTCCTTCAGGTGCGCCAACAGGGCCTTGAGGTCTTTCAGGTCGAGCAGCAACAAGCCTTCGCGATCCGCCACCTTGAACGCCGCATACAACGCGGCCTGCTGGCTGTCTGTCAATTCCAGCAGGTTGCCGAGCAACAACGGGCCCATTTCACTGAGCGTGGTCCGCAACGGATGACCGGACTGCCCCGCTACATCCCAGAGCGTTACCGGATAGGCTTTTGCCGTGTGCCCGAGCCAGGGCATGCCAGCGATCCGCTCGGCCACTTTGCCTTGTGGCGCACCTGCCGCCCCCAGGCCGCACAGGTCGCCTTTGACGTCTGCCGCGAACACTGCCACGCCAGCATCGCTGAACACCTCCGCCAGGTGCTGCAGGGTCACGGTCTTGCCGGTGCCGGTGGCACCGGCGACCAGGCCATGGCGATTGGCCAGGCGCATGGCTTGCTGCACTGGCTGCCCGCTCGGGTCAGCGCCTACAACTATGGTCGAAGTATCCGACATCTCTCTAATCCCCCGCTCAAGCTTTGGCTTAATTCGGCCGATACCTTTGGGTGATATTCGCCTTAATAGACAGGAGCAACCGAAAAAGGACTTTTCGGGATGTTGCACTGTTTGCAGCGACACCGTGCGAACGCCCGATAAAAACCTTAGCGGAACCGATTACGCCATGAACAAAAACCTGCGTTTCAGCCACAAGATTCTTTTGGCTGCGTCATTGATCGTGATACTCGCCTTCAGCCTGTTCACCCTTTACAACGATTACCTCCAGCGTAATGCGATCCGCGAGAATCTGGAGAATTATCTGGCTGAAATGGGCGAATCCACTTCGACCAACATCCGCAACCTGTTCGATGGCCGTATCAAGCTGGTGGAAAACCTGGCGCAGAACATTGCCCAGCAACCGGCCAACGCCGAAACACTGATGGGCCAGAATGCCCTGATATCGAGCTTCCTCACCGTTTACCTGGGCAAGGTCGATGGTGGTTTCAGCGTGCGTCCAGACACCAAGATGCCTGATGGCTACGACCCGCGCAGCCGCCCTTGGTACAAGGACGGCATGAACGCCCAGGGCACCATTCTCACCGAGCCGTACATCGACATGGCCACCAACAAGATGGTCATCGGCATCATCAGCAAGGTTTCCGCCAGCGTCGGTGTGGTCGGTGGCGACCTGGCCCTCGATGGCCTGGTGCAGATCATCAACTCGCTGAACTTCGGCGGCATGGGTTATGCCTTCCTGGTCAACGACCAGGGCAAGATCCTGGTTCACCCGGACAAGGACCTGGTGATGAAGTCGCTGTCGGACCTGTTCCCACAGGACACGCCGAAACTGTCCGGCGCGCTGACCGAAGTCCGCGCCAATGGCCAGGCCCGCCTGCTGACCTTCACCCCGATCAAGGGCCTGCCCTCGGCCAACTGGTACATCGGCCTGTCAGTGGACAAGGACAAGGCCTTTGCCATGCTCAGCACCTTCCGCACCTCGGCGGTGATCGCCACCTTGGTGGCGGTGGTGATCATCATCGGCCTGCTCGGCCTGCTGATCCGCGTGCTGATGCAGCCGCTGCACACCATGACCCGCGCCATGGAAGACATCGCCGAAGGTGAAGGCGACCTGACCAAGCGCCTGAGCATCCACAACCACGACGAGTTCGGCATCCTCGGCAAGGCCTTCAACCGCTTCGTCGAACGTATCCACGGCTCGATCCGCGAAGTGTCGTCGGCGACCGAGCAGGTCAACGAAGTGGCCCTGCGCGTGATCAGCGCCTCGAACTCGTCGATGGCCAACTCCGACGAGCAGTCCAACCGCACCAACAGTGTCGCCGCGGCCATCAACGAACTCGGCGCCGCCGCCCAGGAAATCGCCGGCAATGCCGCCCAGGCCTCGCAGCACGCAAGCTCTGCGCGCCTGCTGGCCGAGGAAGGCCAACAGGTGGTGGAGCGCAATATCGCCGCGATGAACCGACTGTCCGACCTGATCGTCACCTCGAGCGCACACATCGAGACGCTCAACAGCAAGACCGTGAACATCGGCCAGATCCTCGAAGTGATCACCAGCATTTCCCAGCAGACCAACCTGCTGGCGCTCAATGCCGCGATCGAAGCGGCCCGCGCCGGTGAGGCCGGGCGTGGTTTTGCCGTGGTCGCCGACGAGGTACGCAACCTGGCGCACCGCACCCAGGAGTCGGCGCAGCAGGTGCAGACCATGATCGAAGAGCTGCAGGTCGGCGCCCGCGAGTCGGTTGACACCATGGGCCAGAGCCAGCGCCACAGCCAGGACAGCATGCAGATCGCCAACCAGGCCGGCGAGCGCCTGGACAGCGTGACCGTGCGTATCGGCGAAATCGACGGCATGAACCAGTCGGTGGCCACCGCCACTGAAGAGCAGACCGCCGTGGTCGATTCGATCAACATGGACATCAACGAGATCAACATGCTCAACCAGGAAGGTGTCGAGAACCTGCAGGCCACCCTGCGCGCCTGCTCGGACCTGGAGCAGCAGGCCACCCGCCTGAAACACCTGGTTGGCAGCTTCCGTATCTGACCAACAGACCGCGTCGCCTGCCGCGCGGCCAAAGCCGCTCCTACAGGATTGAGGAAATCCCTGTGGGGGCGGCTTTAGCTGCGAAGAATCCACCACTGCCCTCCCGCCCAACCCGATCGAACAAACTATCCTTCAGGTAGGTCAACCTTTAGGCGCGTCATCACCAGATGACAGACCCGAAGACGATCCCGGAGGGATGCTGATCGTGCACATCGCCGACATCACCATGTTCTACGCCCCGGCCAGCGGCGGCGTGCGGACTTACCTCGACGCCAAACACCATCGCCTCGACGCGCAAGCGGGCGTACGCCACAGCCTTCTGATCCCCGGCCCCAGCGCCAGCCATGCCGATGGCATCTACCAGGTCCCCGCACCGCCCTTGCCGTTCGGCAAAGGCTACCGCTTCCCGGTGCGCCTGGCGCCCTGGTGCAACGTGCTACGCCGTCTCAAGCCCGACCTGATCGAAGTAGGCGACCCGTACCTTACCGCCTGGGCAGCGCTGGAAGCCCGGCGCCAGCTCGACGTGCCGGTGATCGGCTTCTACCACTCCGACCTGCCACTGCTGGTGAGCAACCGCATGGGCAACTGGTTCACACCCAATGTCGAAGCCTATGTCAGCAAGCTGTACGGCAATTTCGACCGGGTGCTGGCGCCGAGCCTGGTGATGGCCGACAAACTACGCCGCCTCGGCGTGCGCGACGTGCACGTGCAGCGCCTGGGTGTCGACCTGCAGACCTTCCACCCTGACCATCGTGACCCGCAACTGCGGGCCCAGTTGGGCATCGCCGATAACAGCCGCCTGCTCATCTATGCCGGGCGCGGTTCACGGGAGAAGAACCTGCCGGTGCTGCTGGAATGCATGCAACACCTCGGGCAGCCCTATCACCTGTTGCTGGTCGGTTCGAACATGCCGGCCAGCGTGCCCGAGAACGTCAGCGTCATCGGCCAGTTCCGCCCGCCGCAGGAAGTCGCCCGCCTGATGGCCAGCGCCGACCTGCTGGTACATGCCGGCGACCAGGAAACCTTCGGCCTGGTCATCCTCGAAGCCATGGCCAGTGCCACGCCGGTCGTCGCGGTTCGCGCCGGGGCCTTCGGCGAGATCGTCAACGAACAGTGTGGCCGCCTGTGCCAGGCCAACGATGGCCAGGCCATGGCCCTGGCCGTGCGCGAAGCGTTCGAAGCCGGCGTGCGTACGCTCGGCGCCCAGGCCCGCCGCCATGTGGAGCAGCACTATTCATGGGACAACGTGGTCACCGGCCTGCTGCAGCACTACCAGGCCGTGCTCGGCCACCAACCGCAGGTGCGCGCCCATGGCTGAGCCCGGTAATGCCGCAGGCAGCCTGATGCTGGTGCTGCACGATATTGCGCCCGAAACCTGGCCTGACTACCAGCCGTTCGTGCAGGCCGTGGACGAGATGGGCAATGTGCCAATGACCTGGCTGGTGGTGCCAGACTTCCACCACCGCAACCCGCTGACCCGCTCACCGACCTTCTGCCGCCTGCTCGAACGGCGCCTGGCCCGCGGTGACGAACTGGCCCTGCACGGCTTTTACCACGCCGACGACGGCCCAACGCCGCGCAGCCTCGGCGAATACTTCATGCGGCGTATCTACACCCATGAAGGCGAGTTCTATGCCCTTGACCAGGCACACGCCCTGCAGCGCCTGGAACAAGGCCTGGCGCTGTTCGCCAGGCAAGGCTGGCCAGTGGCCGGCTTCGTCGCCCCGGCCTGGCTGATGAGCCAAGGCACCCGGCAGGCCCTGAGCCAGCTGCCGCTGCGCTACACCAGCACGCCCCAGCACCTTTATCGCTTGCCGGACTTCACCGCGTTCGAGGCACCGGGGCTGGTATGGAGCGCGCGCAGCGCGTGGCGCCGGGGGCTGTCGCGGGTGGTCTGCGACTGGCAGTGCCGGCGCTGGCGCACCGCTGAAACCCTGCGCCTGGGTTTGCACCCGGTGGACATGCGCCACCGCTCAGCGCGCAATTACTGGCTGCGCACCCTCGACAGCCTGCTGCTGCAAGGCCGCGAGCCGCTGACCAAGTCGGCCTGGCTGGAGCGCCAGGTGATCGCATGAACCGCCTCGGCTGGCTAAGCCTGGCACTGGTCGGCGCCCTACTGGTGCCGGCATTGCTCGGCGGCAACGAACTGCTGCCCAGAGTGGCGACCTTCGACATCCGGCTCTTGCTGGCCCTGCTCGGCATGATCCTGCTGTGCTGGGTGATCAATGCCATGCGCCTGCGCCTGCTGCTCGGCCAGCAAGCGCGGCAGCTTGGCCGTGTGCGCAGCCTCGGCGTGGTGATGGCCACCGAGTTCGCCATCTGTACCACCCCTGGCGGCAGCGGCGGCCCGATCACCCTCATGGCCCTGCTCGCCCGTGACCGCATCGGGCCGGCGCGCAGCGGCGCGGTGTTTGCCATGGATCAGCTGAACGACCTGCTGTTCTTCTTCTGCGCGATGCTGGCGATTGCCGGCTATGCCCTGTTCCACAGCCTCGGGCGCAGCCAGCAAAGCATGCTGCTGGGCAGTGCGCTGCTGCTGTGCGCTGCCCTGGCCATTATCGTGGTACTGCTGCGTTATCGCCGGGCGCTGATGCGCTTCAACGGGCGCGTGCTGCAGCGCCTGGGCGTGCCTGGCAAACGCAGACGCCGCTGGGCCCGCAAAGTCTTGCATTTCATCGATGCCCTGGCACAGACCTGGCAGTTGCCAAAACGCACCCTGGCGCTGGTGTTCAGCCTCACCTGCCTGCACTGGAGCCTGCGCTACAGCGTGCTGTACCTGGTGCTGCAGGGCCTGGGGGTGGAGCTGTCGTGGATCCCGAGCTTCCTGGTACAGATGCTGGCGCTCAGTGCCGGCCAGTTCAGCCTGCTACCGGGTGGCGCCGGTGCCGCCGAGCTGACCTCGGCCAGCCTGCTGACACCGCTGGTGGGCAGTTCGACAGCCGCAGCGGCAATCCTGATCTGGCGAGCGATCACTTACTACTTTTATCTGCTGGCGGGCGGGCCGGTGTTTGTCTGCCTGCTGGCGCGTCCGTTGCTGGAGCGCTGGCGGCGTCAGGCGGGTTGAGCTGGCGCCACAATTGGGCGGCATCGGGGAAATCGGTACCGTCGTCTTCGCTCAGGGCTTGGGGGTCGTAGCGGGCCAGGCAGCCTTCGCCGAGGGTGGGCGGGGGGGAGGCGGTGGGATTGTTACGCTTGGCCATATTCGTTCCCCGGCAAAAGGGGGCGCTGCGCGCCCCACTCACTATCAGTCGAATACCACGGTCTTGTTGCCATGCACCAGCACGCGGTCTTCCAGGTGATAGCGCAGGCCACGGGCCAGCACCATCTTCTCGACGTCACGGCCAAAGCGGACCATGTCCTCGATGCTGTCGGCGTGGCTCACACGCACCACGTCCTGCTCGATGATCGGGCCGGCGTCCAGCTCTTCAGTCACGTAGTGGCAGGTTGCACCGATCAGCTTCACGCCACGCAGGGCTGCCTGGTGATACGGCTTGGCGCCGACGAACGACGGCAGGAAGCTGTGGTGGATGTTGATGACCTTCTCGGCATAGTCCTGGCACAGTTGCGGCGGCAGGATCTGCATGTAACGCGCCAGCACCACCACGTCAGCCGCGTGCTCCTGGACCAGGCGCGACACTTCGGCAAAGGCCGGGGCCTTGTCCTTGGGGTCAACCGGCACGTGGAAGAACGGAATGCCGTGCCACTCGACCATGCTGCGCAGGTCGTTGTGGTTGGAAATCACGCAAGGGATCTCGCAATCCAGTTCATCGGTGTGCCAACGGTGCAGCAAGTCGGCCAGGCAGTGCGATTCGCGGCTGGCCATCAGCACCACGCGCTTCTTCTGCGCCGAGTCGGTGATACGCCAGGTCATGGAGAACTCTTCGGCGATCGGCGCGAAGGCTTCGCGGAACGCCTCGATACCGAATGGCAGCGATTCGGCGCGGATTTCATGGCGCATGAAGAACCAACCGCTCTGCTCATCAGAGTGGTGGCTGGCTTCGTTGATCCAGCCATTGTACAAGGCCAGGAAATTACTGACTTTCGCCACGATGCCAACACGGTCGGGGCAGGCGATCACCAGACGATAGGTGCGCATGAATTAAGACTCCAGAACTTCGCAAAGGCGCTCATTCTAGCGGCCCGACCAGAAAAACGCAGTAATCATTGCACCTGCCGGTAGCGCCATGCCCGGCCAGCCTGGCTGTGAACCCGGCTACTACAGCCGGGTGACAATCAGCTCGAAGTGCAGGGTCCTATGTAAATTTTTCTTAATCTTGAGATATTTTGTCACAGGGCTAATAACAGTTAAGTGCCGAATAATATGTTTACTTGAGAGTATCGCCTGTCTATTATTGCCTCACACATTTCTGAACACGCATTAAAGGAACACTCCATGTCCCTGATCAACGAGTACCGCGCTACCGAAGAAGCCATCAAGGAACTTCAGGCCCGCCTGGCCAACCTGTCGCAGGATGACAAGCTGAAGAAAGAACTGGAGTTCGAAGGCAAACTGCGCACCCTGATGGGCGAATACTCCAAGTCGCTGCGCGACGTCATCGCCCTGCTCGACCCAGAGTCGAAACTGAGCAAAGGCCCACGCGGTGCAGCGAAACCTGTCGCTACCAAGCGTGCGCGCAAGGTCAAGCAATACAAAAACCCGCACAATGGTGAAGTGATCGAAACCAAAGGCGGCAACCACAAGACCCTGAAAGAATGGAAAGCCAAATGGGGTGGTGACGTGGTTGAAAGCTGGGCGACCCTGCTGGACTGATTGTCCACAGCCACCCGCTACCTATACAAACAAGAACGCCGGCATGATGCCGGCGTTTTTGTTTGCTCACTCAACAGCGGATAGCAAACTGCTCACTCAAGTTGCGGGCATGCACCTGCCAGGCGTCCAACACCCGCCGCCCGGCCTCGTCGGCGTTGGCCCAGGCACTCAGCCTGGCCTGCTCGAAATCACCCAGCGTGTTCGGTGCGCCCCACTGCGGGTCGCTCAGGCGCTGCTGGCAGAAGCCATACCAGCGCTGGCGCTCTTCGCTGTTCAAGGTCTCCGGGAAGTTACGGGCGCGGTAACGGAACAATAACTCCGGCAAGCGTGGATCATCGAACATCCAATGGCCGTGCCCTAATTGCGCAGGGTCCAGCGTGCGAACTTGCTCGCACAAGCGGCGGTCGCGGTCACCGATGAAACCGTCATACAACTGCTGTTCCGGGTCTTCAACCGCAGCGAAATCCTCCTTGCCATAGATAATCTCCAGCTTGTCTTGCCATAGCGCCTGTTGATTAGCCAACTGTTCAGCGCGTGATTGCATCAGTGCCAGATCGATACCCAGTCGCTGCTGATCTGCGGGGCGCAATACCGACAGCGGAGCGACTACCGGGCAGCGGTTGATCTGCACCAACTTGAGCGGCACCGGCAATTGCCCTTCCGATAATTCTTCATGCCGAGTATACAAACGCTCACGCAGTACCTCGGCACTTTCCCTTATCAAGGGTAGGGTTTCCTGATGCAGGTCGCACACAATCAGTGCATTGCGATTACGCGGATGCCAGGCCAATGGCAGGACCACCCCCAGATAATTACGTGCTGCGGAAAAGCGCCCGGATATATGCACCAATGGCTGCAATAGACGGACCTGCTCCATCACTTTGTGCTTGCTGCGCAACTGGAACAGCCACTCGTACAACTTAGGTTGTTTCTGCCTGATCAGGCGTGCCAGGGCAATCGTGGCCCGTACGTCGGAAAGCGCTTCATGGGCATGCCCATGGTCGATGCCATTGGCCTGGCTGAGCAGTTCCAGGCGCAGGCTGGTGCGCCCGTCCTGTTGCGGCCAGACGATGCCTTCCGGACGCAGGGCGTAGGCAGTGCGCACCACGTCGATCAGGTCCCAGCGGCTGTTGCCGCCCTGCCACTCGCGGGCATAAGGGTCGAAGAAGTTGCGGTACAGGCTGTAGCGGGTCACTTCATCATCGAAGCGCAGGGTGTTGTAGCCAGCACTGCAGGTGCCAGGGCGCGCCAGTTGCTCGTGGACCCGGGTCATGAACTCGGCTTCGCACAAGCCCTGGTTGGCGAGTTGTTCGGGGGTGATGCCAGTGACCAGGCAGGCGGCCGGGTGCGGCAGAATATCGTCCGAGGGGCGGCAATAGAGGTTGATCGGGTCTTCGATCTCGTTGAGTTCGAGATCGGTGCGCACACCTGCGACCTGCAGCGGTCGGTCGCAGCGCGGGTTGATGCCGGTGGTTTCGTAGTCGTGCCAGAAGATGCTGGAAGTCACGGGGTCGTCCTGTTTCGAGGTCGACCCGATTCTAGCGGAGACAGGCTCAGGCGGAAGCGTTGGCGGGGCGGAAACTGAAATAGTCGCGCAGCGAGCGGACGAATTCATCGTATTCGCGCGGCGCCTGCAGCAGCATGAAGCCGGAATCGTAGTGGCCCGGGGTCTGGTCTTCGCGGCACCACAGGCAACTGGCGGTCAGGTTGATGCACTGATACCCGCCCCCCGCCAGCGGCAGGCGCAATTGCAGCTCGAAGTCCGGGCCGACCAGCACAGGCAGCGAGCTGATCAGCATGATCCCGTCTTCGGAGGCATTGCCCAGCTGACCGATCGGCTGATCGGTGAAGCGGTTGTAGACCTTGAGTACACAAGGCAACTGATGACGTTCGATATGGCGCTGGATGAACATGATTGCGAGTGCAGTCCCGTACCTGATGCCAGGAATGCAAGGTACTGGCGGTTGTTGTAACAGCTGAGTTACAGATTAGCGCAGCGCGCCGGGCAAATCCCGTGAAATAAATCACACCTTGGCGTTAACGCCAAGTAGGGGTATTCACCGGGTTGGCCACTGCCGCCTCTGTACCACGGTAGTGCCCGAGCTTCTCCAGGGTCTGCAGGCGCGCCTTGGCCCGATAGGCGTATTCATTGCCCGGGTACTGCTGGATCAGGTACTCGTAGGTCTGTGCGGCATCCACATAAAGCATGTCACGCTCCAGGCACTGGCCACGCAGCAGTGACACTTCCGGGTGGATGAACGGCCGCGCACGGCTGGCGCGGTCGACCTGCGACAACTCCAGCATGACCTTCGAACAATCGCCACGGTCATAGGCGCGGTAGGCGTTGTTCAGGTGGTGGTCCATGGACCAGCGGGTGCAGCCGACGGTGCTGGCCGCCAGGGCGATGATGATCAGGGCGCGCATGGGGTATCTCCTTTGATGCCAGTATATCGGCCGTTGCCGGCAAATCTTCACAGCGTTTTGCAAGGATACTCCCGCCCGTTCAAATGCCACCCTGCATTGGTCGCAGGTAGTGCAACGGAACAATGACTACAGCGTAATTGAGGAGTAGCCTTTCGCTGCGCTTCACTATAGGAGTCTGTGCATGAGCATCCGCCGTACCAAAATCGTCGCCACCCTTGGCCCCGCCAGCAACTCGCCGGAAGTGATCGAACAGCTGATCCTTGCCGGCCTGGACGTGGCACGCCTGAACTTCTCCCACGGCACGCCGGACGAGCACAAGGCACGCGCCCGCCTGATCCGTGACATCGCCGCCAAGAACGGCCGCCATGTCGCACTGCTGGGCGACCTGCAGGGTCCGAAGATCCGCATCGCCAAGTTCGCCAACAAGCGCATCGAACTGAAGATCGGTGACAAGTTCACCTTCTCCACCGCCCACCCGCTGACCGAAGGCAACCAGGACATCGTCGGTATCGACTATCCCGACCTGGTCAAGGACTGCGGCGTCGGTGACGAACTGCTGCTCGACGACGGCCGTGTGGTCATGCGCGTCGAGACCGCCACCGCAGACGCCCTGCACTGCGTGGTGATCATCGGTGGCCCGCTGTCGGACCACAAAGGCATCAACCGCAAAGGTGGCGGCCTGACCGCCCCGGCCCTGACCGAAAAAGACAAGGCCGACATCAAGCTGGCCGCGGAAATGGACCTGGACTACCTGGCCGTCTCTTTCCCGCGTGACGCCAGCGACATGGAATACGCGCGCAAGCTGCGTGACGAATCCGGCGGCAGCGCCTGGCTGGTGGCCAAGATCGAACGCGCCGAAGCCGTAGCCGACGACGAGACCCTCGACAAACTGATCGCAGCCTCCGACGCGGTGATGGTTGCCCGTGGCGACCTGGGCGTGGAAATCGGCGACGCCGAGCTGATCGCCATCCAGAAGAAGATCATCCAGCACGCCCGCCGCAACAACAAGGCGGTGATCGTCGCGACCCAGATGATGGAGTCGATGATCCAGAACCCGATGCCGACTCGCGCCGAAGTGTCCGACGTGGCCAACGCCGTGCTGGACAACACCGATGCGGTGATGCTGTCGGCCGAAAGCGCCGCCGGTTCCTACCCGATCGAAGCCGTACAGGCCATGGCCCGTATCTGCTCCGGTGCCGAAAAGCACCCGACCAGCCAGAAGTCCAGCCACCGCCTGCACACCACCTTCGAGCGCTGCGACGAAAGCATCGCCCTGGCGGCCATGTACACCGCCAACCACTTCCCGGGCGTGAAGGCGATCATCGCCCTGACCGAAAGTGGCTATACCCCGCTGATCATGTCGCGCCTGCGTTCGCATGTGCCGATCTTCGCACTGTCGCCGCACCGCGCCACCCAGGCCCGCGCCAACATGTTCCGCGGCGTCTACCCGATCGCCTTCGACCCGGCTTCGCTGCCGGCCGACAAGGTCAGCCAGGCAGCCGTCGACGAGCTGCTCAAGCGCGGCCTGGTGGAGCAAGGTGACTGGGTAATCCTGACCAAGGGTGATAGCTACCACACCATCGGTGGTACCAACGGCATGAAGATCCTGCACGTCGGTGATCCGCTGGTCGGCTGATAGCCGTGGGGGCCGCTTTGCGGCCCCCATTCAATCAAGCATGTTCGACAAATACATCAGCAAACACCTGCCCCCGCGGCACCCCGGCAATGAACAGCCGCCGGGCAAACCGCTCGACACTCCCAGGCGACCCGCACACCAGCGCCACCGTCTGCCGCGATGACGGCCGCAACCCCGCCAACGCTTCCTCCATCTGCTCCGCCAGCACCCGCTCGACCGTCACACCCTGCAGTTGCCTCAGCGGCTCAGCCAGATAGTGACCAGCGCTGTCCCGCGCCACATGCACCACCCGAATCTCGCCTTGATGCCCCTGGCGCAATGCTTCGCGCAAGATGCCCCACAACGGCGCCAAGCCAGTGCCCGCTGCCAGCAACCAGAGCGGCCGCGCCTGCCAGTCCGGGTCGTAATGCAGCGCCCCGCCCCTGAACTCACCGAGGCGCAATTCGTCGCCCACCTGCAACCCGCGCGCCTTGTCGCAAAAGGCACCGGCTCGTTGGCAATCGATATGAAATTCGAGAAAATCATCCTCCCCCGGCAAGCTGGCAAGTGAGTAAGGCCTTGCAATAGCGCCGTTCCACAGCACCACATGCTGCCCAGCCTGATAACGTAACGCCCGCTCGGGACGCAGGCGCAAACGCAGCACGTCGCCAAACCAGTCCAGCGCGCTCACCCGCGCCGGCACGCCGTCCTGCTGCGGGTCGAACACCGCCACGCGCAGGTCGTCGATCACCCGGCACTGACAGGCCAGGCGCCAGCCCTGGGCGTGCTTGTCCAGCGCCAGGGCCTCGGGCAAGGCATCCGCCGGCTGCCCATCGAGGCAATGCACCAGGCAGGCGTGGCAACTGCCGGCACGGCAGCTGTAGGGCACATTCAGCCCGGCCTCGTTGAGGGCATCGAGCAGGTTGCTGCCGGTCGGCACCGTCCAGCGGCGCACGCCCACGCAAAGTTCGGGCATGGTAAGTCTGTCTCCATCGATCACCGGGTCACTGTATGCCAAGCGCGCATCGGCAGCAAAAAGGATGCCTGCCACCTGCCGACCATGGTCCAGACCACGCGCAGGTGTTTCGCGCGGTGAGGCGCGCTATACTGCCGCGCCCTTTTGCGTCGGCCAGCCTGCCGGCGCGCCTTGCAAGGCGCTTCGACACGCTGGTCGGCACCGTCGAGCGTCTTTTTGAATGTTCCCGTCTTTAAGAGGAGCGCGCTGCATGACCGTGATCAAGCAAGACGACCTGATTCAGAGCGTCGCCGACGCCCTGCAATTCATCTCGTACTACCACCCCGTCGATTTCATCCAGGCGATGCACGAAGCCTACCTGCGTGAAGAGTCGCCCGCTGCACGCGATTCGATCGCCCAGATCCTGATCAACTCGCGCATGTGCGCCACCGGCCACCGCCCGATCTGCCAGGACACCGGTATCGTCACCGTGTTCATCCGCGTGGGCATGGACGTGCGCTGGGACGGCGCCACCATGAGCGTCGACGACATGATCAACGAAGGTGTGCGTCGCGCCTACAACCTGCCTGAAAACGTCCTGCGCGCCTCGATCCTGGCCGACCCGGCCGGTGCCCGCAAGAACACCAAGGACAACACCCCGGCCGTCATCCACTACTCCATCGTCCCTGGCGACAAGGTCGAAGTCGACGTTGCAGCCAAAGGCGGCGGCTCGGAGAACAAGTCGAAGATGGCCATGCTCAACCCGTCCGACTCGATCGTCGACTGGGTGCTGAAGACCGTCCCGACCATGGGCGCTGGCTGGTGCCCGCCTGGCATGCTCGGCATCGGCATCGGCGGTACCGCCGAGAAGGCCGCAGTCATGGCCAAGGAAGTGTTGATGGAATCCATCGACATCCACGAACTGAAAGCCCGTGGCCCGCAGAACCGCCTCGAAGAGATCCGCCTGGAGCTGTTCGACAAGGTCAACCAGCTGGGCATCGGCGCCCAGGGCCTTGGCGGCCTGACCACCGTGCTCGACGTCAAGATCATGGACTACCCGACTCACGCCGCCTCCTTGCCGGTGTGCATGATCCCGAACTGCGCCGCCACCCGTCACGCCCACTTCGTGCTCGACGGCAACGGCCCGGCCGAGCTGGAAGCGCCGTCGCTGGACGCCTACCCGGAAATCGTCTGGGAAGCCGGCCCGAGTGCCCGTCGCGTCAACCTCGACGACATCACCCCGGAAGAAGTTGCCAGCTGGAAGCCGGGCGAGACCATCCTGCTCAACGGCAAGATGCTCACCGGCCGTGACGCGGCGCACAAGCGCATGGTCGAGATGCTCAACCGCGGTGAAGAACTGCCGGTCGACCTCAAAGGCCGCTTCATCTACTACGTCGGCCCGGTCGACCCGGTCGGTGACGAAGTGGTAGGCCCAGCCGGCCCGACCACTGCCACCCGCATGGACAAATTCACCCGCCAGATCCTCGAACAGACCGGCCTGCTGGGCATGATCGGCAAGTCCGAGCGCGGCCCGACCGCGATCGAAGCGATCAAGGACAACAAGGCCGTGTACCTGATGGCCGTCGGTGGCGCTGCCTACCTGGTGGCCCAGGCCATCCGCAAGTCGAAGGTCCTGGCCTTCGCCGAGCTGGGCATGGAAGCGATCTACGAGTTCGAGGTCAAGGACATGCCGGTGACCGTCGCTGTCGACAGCAACGGTGAGTCGGTGCACATCACTGGCCCGGCCCTGTGGCAGAGCAAGATTGCCCAGAGCCTGGCAGTCGAAGTGAAGTAATCCCGATGTAACGGTGGCGGCTCCAACGTGGAGCCGTTGCTGTTCTCACAGGATTCTGTCGAACTGCTCCGGCCAGTCCCTGCGGGTAAACACCTGCCCTTCCCGCCTCACCCGCCGTACTTCCTCAAGATCCACCTCACACACCAGCCACTGGCTGCTCACCGGGCTCAACGCCTCACTCAGCGCCACCACCCCGTCCCCCGGCATGCCGTGATCCGGCGGAACAAACAGCCCAGCCCGGCCGATGTTCTCATCCAGTGCCGGCGACCAGGGCGCCACCCCCACCGTTGGGCTTTGCAACACCGCAATCTGGTTTTCCAGCGCCCGTGCCTGTGCGCCAATGCGCACCCGGTGGTAACCCGCTTCGGTGTCGGTACAGCTCGGCGCCAGGATCAGGTCGGCACCACCCTCGGCCAGGCGCCGCGCCAGCATCGGGAACTCATTGTCATAACAGATCAGGATGCCCAGGCGCCCAAGATCGGTGTCGAACACCTGCAGCCCATCACCCGCAGCAATGCCCCACTGCTCCCGCTCGAAGCGGGTCATCATCAGTTTGTCCTGGTAGCCGAGTGCGCCCTTGGGGCCGAACAGCCAGGCCCGATTACGGTACTGCCCATCAAGGTCGAGCACCGGCAGGCTGCCCGGTTGCAGGTAGATGCCCCAGCGCCGGGCAAGCCCTTCGCACAGCGCCAGCCACGGCTCGATCAGCGGCTGGATGCCGGCAATCGAAGCCTTGAGGTCACCACGCTGCTCGGCCGGCAACTGGCCGCTAAGCACCAGCCCGGCGTATTCCGGCAGCAGCAGTAGCTGGGCGCCCACCTCTACTGCCTCGGCGCACAAGGCCTGCAGATGATCGGCATAGGCATCCCAGGTTTCATGCAGCTCGATGGCGTACTGGCAGGCCGCGAGGCGGATCAAATCGGCAGCTCCTTGGTCCAGAACGTCATGATCTTTTCCGAGCTTTCCTGCTCGTCCAGGTCACGCCAGGCGTAGCGGGTGCGCAGCGAGGGTTCATGCAGGAAGCCGCGATTGCGCCAGAATCCGTGCAACGGCTTGTAGTCCGCAGGCCGGCGCGGGTGCACACCCGGGCGCTCCACGGCACAGAACGCGCAATAGTCGAATTCGGCCAGTTTGTGGGCATAGGATTCGCGCTCGATGAAGAAGCGCACCCCCAGGCCCCGGCCACGGTACTCCGGCAGCACCAGCGATTCACCGAAGTAGTAGACGCTGGCCGGGTCGCGCCCCAGGGCCAGGAACGGCTGCTGGAACTCCGGGGCCACATCCACCAGCGGCAGGCCGGTCGAGGCACCCACCACCTGGCCGTCGTCCAGGGCCAGCACCACCAGGCTGCGCCCGGAACGGGCATAGCTGGCCAGGTAGTTGGCCTCGTACTCCGCAGTGCCGTCGTAGAGGTAGGGAAACTCGCGGAACACGGTCAGGCGCAGGCGAGCGAGGTCATCGATGTAAGGCGCGATAGCGGCGCCGTGCAACAGGCGTATTTCCATGCTTGGCGGTCGTTTTGTCGATGTGGATGACGCGCTCGGCTAAGCCGGGCTTGAGGGGAAACCCTATCATCCGAGCCAACGCACAGCCTTTTCCCTACACGACAGGTACTGTTCCATGACCGCTACCGAACTGGTAAATGCTTACTACGCCGCCTTCAATGCCGGCGACATGCCGGCCTTCCTGGCACTGCTCAGCGAAGACGTGATCCACGACATCAACCAGGGCGAACGGCAGATGGGCAAAGCCAGATTCGCCGCATTCATGGACAAGATGAACCGCTGCTACCGCGAGCGCCTGGCCGACATCGTGGTGATGCAGAACGCCGACGGCAGCCGGGCCGCGGCAGAATTCACCGTGCATGGCGAATACCTGGCCGACGACGAAGGGCTTCCGGCAGCCAATGGCCAGACTTACGTGCTGCCGGCGGGGGCCTTCTTCTACATTCACTGCGGCAAGATTGCCCGGGTCACTAACTACTACAACCTCAATGACTGGGTTGAGCAGGTGGCGTGAACCTGTACCGGCCTCTTCGCGGGTAAACCCGCGAAGAGGCCGGGTCAGGCGATACGGGTGCCGAGCACCTTGAGGAAGGCTGCCAGCCAGGCCGGGTGCGCCGGCCAGGCGGGGGCGGTTACCAAGTTGCCATCGACATGCGCCTGATCCACCGCAATATCGATGAACGTGCCCCCGGCCAAGCGTACTTCCGGCGCACAGGCCGGATACGCACTGCACTCGCGGCCCTCCAGCACACCCGCTGCCGCCAGCAATTGCGCGCCATGGCACACCGCCGCAATCGGCTTGCCGGCCTGGTCGAACGCCCGTACCAGCTCCAGCACCTTCTCATCCAGGCGCAGGTACTCCGGCGCGCGGCCACCGGGAATCAGCAACGCGTCGTAACCCTCGGCCCGCACCCGCACGAAGTCGTAGTTCAGGGCAAAATTATGGCCAGGCTTTTCGCTGTAGGTCTGCTCACCCTCGAAATCATGAATCGCCGTGCGCACGGTCTGCCCCGCAACCTTCTCCGGGCACACCGCATGCACCGTGTGGCCGACCATGCTCAGCGCCTGGAACGGCACCATGGCCTCGTAATCTTCGACATAATCGCCAACCAGCATGAGAATCTTCTTCGCCGTCATCGCACCCACTCCTTCGATTGCCTAGAGACATTCACTGCACGATAGCCGCTCTCAGTCGCGCCGGTCGAGCAAGTTGACCACCAGCCGGTCCAGCCAGCCCCAGATCCGCTGCTTCACCCGACGCCACAGCGGCCGGGCATGCCAGTGGTGAAGGTCAACCACCTCGCTCAAGGCAAAGTCACGCTCGAAGCTGGCCTGCACGGCAGCTGTCAACGGCGGGTCGAGCGCCTCGATGTTGGCTTCCAGGTTGAAGCGCAGGTTCCAGTGATCGAAGTTGCACGAACCGATACTGACCCAGTCGTCGATCAGCACCATCTTCAGGTGCAGGAAGCACGGCTGGTACTCGTAGATGCGCACCCCGGCACGCAGCAACCGGGGGTAATAGCGGTGCCCGGCATAACGCACCGATGGGTGGTCGGTACGTGGCCCGGTCAACAGCAACCGCACGTCGACGCCTTTGCTGGCGGCGCGGCGCAACGACCGGCGCACGCTCCAGGTAGGCAGGAAGTAAGGCGTGGCCAGCCACACCCGCTGTTTGCCACTGTTGATTGCCCGTACCAGCGAATGCAGGATGTCCTGGTGCTGACGGGCGTCGGCATAGGCCACCCGGGCCATGCCCTGGCCTTGCGCCGGCACCTTGGGCAAGCGCGGCAGGCCAAAGCCTTCGGCCGGGCGCCAGGCGGTGCGACGGTTGTTGGCTTGCCACTGGCGGTCGAACAGCAACTGCCAGTCGTTCACCACTGGCCCTTGCACCTGCACCATCACTTCGTGCCAGGCGCTGGTCGCCTCGCCTGGCGTCCAGAACTCGTCGGTGACGCCGGTGCCGCCCACCACTGCCCAGCGCTCATCCACCAGCAACAGCTTGCGATGGTCGCGGTACAGGTTGCGAAAACCACGCTTCCAGCGCAGGCGGTTGTACCAGCGCAAGTACACCCCGGCCTCCAGCAGGCGCTGGCGCAACGCTGCGGTAAAGGCCAGCGAACCATAGTCATCGAACAGGCAACGCACCCGCACGCCACGCCGTGCCACCTGCTCCAGCGCCTCCACCACCGCCTCGGCACAAGCGCCGGCCTCGACCAGGTACAGCTCAAGGTCAACCTGGAACTCGGCGCGCAGGATCGCCTGGAGCATGCGCGGAAAGAACTCGGGGCCGTCGATCAACAGTTCGAATTCATTGCCACCCCGCCAGGGGAAGACCGGCCCCGGCATGTCAGCGAGCGTTGAAGATCAGTACCGCATTGACCGGTACCGACGGGTTGATGGATTTCAGTTTGGCGAACTTGCGCAGGCCTTCCAGCCCTGGCAGCAGGCCGAAGTCCGAAGCCCGCAACACCAATGGTTCAAGGGTCACCACCTGAAAGCGCCGCTCATCCAGGCGCGTGGCCAGCAGCAGCGCGTTGTAACTGTGCGACTGGCCATGCAGGGTGACGGTCAGCGGCAGGCGCAGTTCGATCTGCGCGCCATCGGCCAGGTCGTTGATCGGCCGCAGGTCGATTTGCGCCTTTACGCTCGCCTCGGCGAAGCGCTCCACCTCGAACAGGTTGTCGCGCATCTGCTCGTCACGCAGCGGGATGCCGCTGCTCACCGAGTCCATCTCGATGCTCAGCGCGGCCGAGCCCTTGCGGTTGACGCTGCCATGCAACACCAGAAAGCGATGCACCTCGGCAGTATCGCCATTCTTGCCGGTGACGAATGACAGGCGTGAAGACTCGCCATCGAGGTGCCAGTTGGCGTGGGCGGGCAGGCACAAAGCCAGCAGCAGGGCAGGCAGGAAACGGGGCAGCTTGAACATGACAGGTCTCGTGAAACTTGACCGCCAACCTTACCCGCCCGCCCTCATGGCAGCAAGCGGCAGCCTGCCTGTGCGCCGTGCCAGGCTGCCTGGTTGCGCTGGCCAAGGCCCTCAGCGGTAACCCGCCGTTGTGGGCCGTCTTCCTCCAGCCGGCTCAGGGGCAGCCATTGCTTCACATAGCCCCGGCAATAGGCCTCGTCGAAGCCCATGACGAAGCGGCACGAGCAGTACTCCTTGGCCGAATAGGCCGAAAGGATGCCCGGGAAGTCGGCCAGCGCCTGGCGCTCCAGCCAGGCCCAGCCGAGCAAGGCAACGATTACCAGCAACAGCACGCGCTTCATGCGCCCTCCTTGGCCAGCGCCGCCAGCACCCGCTTGAGCAGTTCGTTGTGGCGGTAGCTGCCGTCGCGGTCATCGGCATAGCGCACGATCAGCAGTTTCTGCGACGGCAGGATGTACAGCGCCTGCCCCCAGTGGCCGAGCGCGGCATAGGTATCGGCAGGGGCGTCGGGCCACGGTGCCGGGCTTCCCGGCAATGGCAGGTTGAGCCACCAGTGGCCGCCAGGGTTGGCTTCACCGGGTATGGCGGCGGCCTGGGTGAACAGCGCGCGGTTGAAGGCAACCCAGCTTGCTGGCAACAACTGGCGCCCTTGCCAGCGGCCATCGCGCTGCATCAACAAACCGATGCGTGCCAGGTCGCGGGCACTGAGGTAGAGGTAGGACGAGCCGACGAAGGTGCCCGCGCCGTCACGCTCCCAGACTGCGCTGTCGATGCCCAGCGGGGTGAACAGCGCCTGCCAGGGGTAGTCGGGATAAGTGCCAGCGTCGAGCATGCCGCGCAATGCGCCAGCCAGCACGTTGCTGTCGCCGCTGGAATAGAGAAAGCGCCGGCCAGGCTTTTCGGCGCTGGCGCGGGCTGCGGTATAGGCTGCCATGTCACTGCGCCCGCGGGTATAGAGCATGGCCACCACCGAAGACTTCAGCGGTGCGTACTCGTAGTCCTCCTGCCAGTCCAGGCCACTGGCCCAGTGCAGCAGGTCGGCCAGGTGCACATCAGGGTGGGCCTGCATCGGCGGGTAGAAGCGTGCGGCCGGGTCCTGCAGCTGAAAACGGCCCTCACCCTGGGCCACACCGAGCACGGTGGCCAGCACGCTCTTGCTGACCGACCAGGTCAGGTGGGCGGTGTTAGCGATGGTGGGGGCGCTGTAACGTTCGTGGAGGATGCGACCGTCACGGATGATCAACAAGGCGTCGGTGCGGATGCCGCTGCGCTCGCTGGCGTTGCGCTCCGGGAAGGCGTAGGCGTCGACGGCCTGCCAGTCGAGGGCAGCACTGTCGATTGGCCAGTCTGGTTCGGGCCAGACTTCGGCCCAGGCGGGCATGATGGTCAGGCCAAGGATTGCCAACAGGGTCTTGATCATGGGGCGTGCCGGCGATGGGGCGCATAGCAGCCCCAGGATCTGAAAGATCCCACAGTTTCTCAGGCTTTCATGACAACCCTGCTGCCAACCAGGCCTTGGCCAGGCGCTTTTCCCGCGCTGCAGTGGCCAATGCCAGCACTCCCTGATCCCGCTGCCACAGTTGCGCCCACTGCTCCGGCCCGGCCAGCAGCGCCTTGTCGATCGCCCCGCGCAGCTCCTGAAACTGCGAAAACAATCCACCCAGCAACAGATGGCAGCCAACGCTGTCGGCGCACTGCCGGCTACCCTCGGCGCATCCCGCCAGCAATCCCAGCAAGCGCAGGCGCAGTTCCTGCGGCCAGTCGCACTCCTGCCCTACCCCATAAAGCCAGGCCGTCAACGCCGCGAGCACGTACAAGTCCTCCAGCGAGCGGAACGGTTTGACATAGGCGTCCCAGCCATCGCCCGCCAGCAGCTCACAGGCCGCGTCTTGCAAGTGCAAACGACCATGCCCGACCTCGGGCATCAGCGGCAGGGTCGGCAATGCTTCCAGCGTGACCCCAGCCTCCCCCGGGTAAACCACCGCCAGGCTCAGCCGTGGCGCTTCACCCAGCGTTTCGCTGCGTGCGGCCACCAACAGCCACTCGGCATCCAGGCCGGCGGTAACGAAATCCTTGTTGCCGTTCAGGCGCAAACCGACCAGCCGGGTATGCATGTCCGCCGGGCGCACGCTGCGCCGCTCGGTGGCGCACAGCGCACCAAGGCTGGCCGGTGCACTGGGCCAGAGCACGCGCAGGGCGGCCTGGTAACCGATGAGGAACGCCAGGCCCGGCGTGGCCATGGCGCGCCCGCCCAGCACCGCCAGTTCGAATGGGGCAACCGCGCCAAGGCGCTCGAACTGCGCGGCATAGGTCTCGCCCAAAGTGCCGGCCAGGGGCTGGCGGAGGGGGTCGTTGAGTCGTTGCAACCAGGCCATCGGACGCTCCTTCAAGGGGGCTGTTAGGGGGTGTCATGCAAGCATCACCAAAGATTCACAGGGGTGACACCGCGTCTACCTAGGCTGACTTTGCACAACAAAGCCGACCGGCCGCAACCCTTCATGGCTGGCTTATGGAGACTCGTAATGACTCGGATCGCTCACTCTGGCGACAACAGCACTGAACGCCGTCTGCAAGCCGAACGCCTGGTCGGCGCCACGGCCCTGCAGGAAGCCCAGGCCCTGCGCTACAAGGTGTTCAGCGCGGAGTTCAAGGCCAAGCTCAAAGGCGCCGAACTGGGCCTGGACATGGATGACTACGACGTACATTGCCGCCACATCGGCGTGCGCGACCTGAGCACCGGCGAGCTGGTGGCCACCACCCGCCTGCTCGACCACCAGGCTGCCAGCAGCCTGGGGCGCTTCTACAGCGAAGAGGAATTCCGCCTGCACGGCCTGCTGCAACTGCAGGGCCCGATCCTCGAACTGGGCCGCACCTGCGTCGCCACCGACTACCGCAACGGCGGCACCATCGCCGTGCTTTGGGGCGAACTGGCGGAAGTGCTCAACGAGGGCCGCTACAGCTACCTGATGGGCTGTGCCAGCATCCCCATGCAGGACGGCGGCGTGCAGGCCCACGCGGTCATGCAGCGCCTGCGCGAGCGCTACCTGTGCACCGAGCACCTGCGTGCCGAGCCGAAGAACCCGCTGCCCAGCCTGGCACTGCCGAACAACGTCATCGCCGAAATGCCGCCGCTACTCAAGGCCTACATGCGCCTGGGGGCGAAGATCTGCGGCGAGCCGTGCTGGGACGAGGATTTCCAGGTAGCCGACGTGTTCATCCTGCTCAAGCGTGACGACCTCTGCCCGCGCTACGCTCGCCACTTCAAGGCAGCAGTCTGATGCCTGGCATGCGGGTAATTGCCCGCCTTTCGCGGCTGTTGCTGGTGCTGGCGCTCGGCATGCTCATGGCCGGCGTCGTCACCGTGGGCGAACGCCTGGGGATCAAGGCGTCCATCGAACTTCGCCAGCGCTGGTCCTGCTGGTTCATGAAACGCCTGGTCGCCGCACTGCCCTTCGAGGTGCAGGTAATCGGCGAGCTGCCACAACGGCCGATGTTGTGGGTCAGCAACCACGTTTCCTGGACCGACATTCCCCTGCTCGGCATGCTGCTGCCGCTGTCGTTCCTGTCCAAGGCCGAAGTGCGTCACTGGCCGGTGGCCGGCTGGCTGGCAGAAAAGGCCGGCACGCTGTTCATTCGCCGCGGTGGTGGGGACGGCCAGCGCCTGCGCGAGCAGATCAGCGACCAGCTGGGCCAGGCGCGGCCGCTGCTGATCTTCCCCGAAGGCACCACCACCGACGGGCGCCAGCTGCGCACCTTCCACGGCCGCCTGCTGGCCGGTGCCATCGACCAAGGTGTGGCCGTGCAGCCCGTGGCCATTCAGTACCGGCGTAACGGCGAGGCGGACCCGATTGCGCCGTTCATTGGCGACGATGACCTGGTTTCGCACTTGATGCGCTTGTTTGCCGAGCCTCGGGGTCAGGTGTGCATTCACTTGCTCAAGCCAATTGGCAGTGTCGAGAAGGAACGTGCGGCGCTGGCATTCCAGGCGCAGCAGGCGATTCACATGGCATTGTTCGGGGTTGAGGAAGTGGCGGTGGTGCCTCGCAGACAGGCGCGGGCTGCCTGAGCCTGGTTTTACCTGTACTGGCCTCTTCGCGGGTAAACCCGCGAAGAGGCCAGTTCAGCCAGCACAAGGCTCAGCTGTCAGACAGCCTTCCTGCCGCCGCAAACGCCTGCAACAGTGGATAAAACTCACGAAAATCCGCCAACAACGGCTCATACAACCGCTCCAGCTCATCCATCACCCCAGCCATCCCTTCCGGCCGCGACAAACGCCGGGCAATCCCGCCGAAGACCTGCTCCAGCGTGGCAAAATCGCCATACGCCCCCAGCCAGTCGTCCGCCGCCATGAACGGCGCAATCCGCGCCAGCCGCCCCGGCAGCTCGGGCTCGGCCAGCAGTACCTGGTAAAAATCCGTGGTGAACTGCCCCAGTGGCTGCTCGGCGTAGTCCCCCCAGTGCCGCGCCAGGCAATGGTCGAAAAACACATCCAGGACAATCCCGGCAAAGCGCCGCCGCTCCCGCGGGAAACGTGCCAGGGCAGCCAGCACCAACGGGTGCTGGTCGGTGTAGCTGTCGATATGCCGATGCAGCCGGATCGCCGCCTCCAACGCAGGCGCAAAGCGCCCCTCCAGCGAGCCTTTGACGAAGTCGCCATACAGGCTGCCGAGCAGTTGTTGCGGCGCCGGGCCGCCCAGGTGCAGGTGTGCGAGGTAGTTCATGGACGCAGTCTAGCACCGCCATCGCCCATATCGTTATAACGCGATATAGCGATTCGTGCTCACCTCAGAACTTCTTCATATTTGTATATCGACAAATACCGATGTACGTTTCGCTCTATCGCGATATACCGCTACAGCACGAGCCTCAACCCATGCCACTCGATCTCGACGAAATCATAAAAGCGCTGGCCCACCCGGTCAGGCGAGAAATCCTCAGCTGGCTGAAAGACCCGGCAACGCAGTTCCCAGACCAATACCACAGCACCGAGAACGGTGTCTGTGCCGGGCAGATCGACCAGCGCTGCGGGCTGTCGCAATCGACCGTCTCTGCCCACCTGGCCACCTTGCAGCGGGCCGGTCTCATCAGCAGCCAGAAGGTCGGCCAGTGGCACTTCTTCAAACGCAACGAAGCCACCATCGAGGCGTTCCTCGAACAACTGCGCCAAGCACTTTGACAAGGCAGGTAACCCCTATGACCACGCTTTTCGATCCGATCCAACTGGGCGACGTGCAACTGCCCAACCGCATCATCATGGCCCCGCTGACCCGCTGCCGCGCCGATGAAGGCCGCGTGCCCAATGCGCTGATGGCCGAATACTACGTGCAGCGCGCCAGTGCCGGCCTGATTCTCAGCGAAGCGACATCGGTCAGCGCGATGGGCGTCGGCTACCCCGACACCCCCGGCATCTGGAACGACCAACAGGTGCGTGGCTGGCACAACGTCACCCAGGCCGTGCACGGCGCTGGCGGGCGCATCTTCCTGCAGCTGTGGCACGTTGGCCGTATCTCTCACCCCAGCTACCTCGATGGCGAACTGCCGGTGGCGCCCAGCGCGATCCAGGCCAAAGGCCACGTCAGCCTGGTGCGGCCGCTGAGCGACTACCCGACCCCGCGCGCCCTGGAAACCGAAGAGATTGCCGACATCGTCGAGGCCTACCGCAGCGGTGCCGAAAACGCCAAGGCCGCCGGCTTCGACGGCGTGGAGATCCACGGCGCCAACGGCTACCTGCTCGACCAGTTCCTGCAGAGCAGCACCAACCAGCGCACCGATCGCTACGGCGGCTCGCTGGAAAACCGCGCAAGGCTGCTGCTGGAAGTGACCGATGCGGCCATTGATGTGTGGGGGCCAGGCCGCGTCGGCGTGCACCTGGCACCCCGTGCCGATGCCCACGACATGGGCGATGCCGACCGCGCCGAGACCTTCACCTACGTGGCGCGTGAGCTGGGTAAACGCGGCATTGCCTTTATCTGCTCGCGGGAGAAGGAAGCCGACGACAGCATCGGCCCGCTGATCAAGGCGGCATTCGGTGGCCCGTATATCGTCAACGAACGCTTCGACAAGGCCAGCGCCAATGCTGCACTGGCAGCGGGCAAGGCCGATGCGGTGGCGTTTGGTGTGCCGTTTATCGCCAACCCGGACCTGCCGGCGCGGCTGGCGGCGGATGCACCGCTGAACGAGGCGCATCCGGAAACCTTTTATGGCAAAGGGCCGGTGGGCTACATCGACTATCCGCGCCTGTAATTGAGATCGCCGGGGCCGCTTTGCTGCCCCGGCCTTTTCAAGGCCGGGAATTGATCTGCTGCTGCAGGTTCTGAATCTGGCTCTGCAGGGTATTGAGGTTGCGCGTGGTCTGCCCACGGAACGCATCGAACTCCTGCACCGTCGCCCCGCTCGACGACGCCGTGCGGTTTTCCATCTGGGTCTTGAGCACCAGCACATCCTGCTCCAGGCTTTCCACCGCAGCCTTCTGGTTGCCCTGCTTCTTCAATGCGGCCACTTCATCGTTCAGGTTCTTCAGCTGGCTATCGAGCTTGCCACCATCCACCTGTCCCGACTTGAGCGCCGCCAGCTCAGCATTCACAGCCTTCAACTGGGCCTGCAGCTGGGTCTGCAACTCGGTCACCGCCTTCTGCTGCTCACGGGTGTCAGCCAGCACCTGCTCCAGGCGCTTGCCCAGGTCACCCGCCTGCCCTGCCACCCCTTGCTGCTGCTTGCCCTGCTCGGCCAGGCTGGCCTGCAACTGACGGATCTGCAGCTTCAGTGCTTCACTGCCGGTGGTACTCGTGGTCTCGCTGGCCTCGACCTTGCCGCTGATTGCCTGCAAACGCCCGGCGGCTTCTTCGCTGATCCGCGCAAAGCTTTCCTGGGTGGCCACCAGTTGCTGCTCCATCAGCGAGATCTGCTGGAAGCTCCACCAGCCCAGGCCTGCCAAGGCGATGAACGATGCCCCCAGCAATGCCCACAGCGGCCCGTTGCTGGCCGGTTTGGCGGCCTTCTGACGGCTGCGCGAGACGTGCGCGGGGAGCAACTCGTCGTCATCGGGGGTACCCGCACGCAAGGTGGGCACATCATTGAAATCGTCGTTGGCATCGTTACGCATAGGTGGCTTCAACCGCGGTGGTAGCAAAGAGACATGAGTATAAACCGCTCGTGCGGCGCACTGATGACCATCATCTGCGCACCGGGTTCACTGCCCCAGCGGTTGATGCTTCCACCAGGAACAGAATTCATCCAGCGCGGTCCACAGGCTGACCTTGGGCTGGTAATCCAGGTATTGGCGGGCACGGCTGATGTCCAGGGTGAAATCACGGCTCATGACCTGCATGCCCAAACGCGACAAGGTCGGCTGCGGGCGCCCGGGCCAGAGCATGCAGGCTGCTTCGTTCAGGGCTGCGAGGCTGTAGGCCAGGCCGTAAGAGCGGTAGCGGGTAACCTGCGGCAGCTGCATCTGGCGCATCACGTAGTTGACCACGTCCCACAGCGGCAGCGGCTGGCCGTTGCTGATGTTGTAGGCCTGGCCCAGGGCACGGTCTTCGGCGAACAGCGCGCTGAGCAGTGCCTCGTTGAGGTTGTGCACGCTGGTGAAGTCGACCTTGTTCAGGCCGTTGCCGATGATCGCCACACGGCCTTTGCGCTGCATCTGCATCAAGCGCGGGAAGATGCTCGCATCACCGGCCCCGGTGACGAAGCGTGGGCGCAGCGCCAGCACTTCCAGGCCGAACTCCTGGGCACCGAAGACTTTCTGCTCGGCAATGTGCTTGGTTTGCCCATAGTGGTCGTGAAAACGGCGCGGCACCTGGTCTTCACGGATACCCAGGCGCGAACGCCCATTGAAGTAGATCGACGGCGACGACAGGTGTACCAGGCGCCGTACATGCTCCTTGAGGCAGCCCTCGACGACGTTTTCCGTGACCACCACGTTGCCTTGGTAGAAGTCCTGGTAGCGCCCCCAGGTGCCCACCGCGCCCGCGCAATGCACCACGGCCTCGACCCCCTGGCAAAGGCGACGGGCCAGCTCAGGGTCACCCAGGTCGCCGGGGATGAACTGTGCGCCACGTTTGACCAGGTGCTCCACGCCTTCGGCACGCCGGCCGCTGACCCGCACAGCCAGGCCTTGCTCCAGGGCAAAGCGCGCAAAGCGCCCGCCAATGAAGCCGCTCGCGCCGGTGACCAGAATTTGCATGTATGACTCCGCCTTGATTTCAGATGCAACAGACGCCAGCCGCCGCTACAAGGGCACCAGCCAATGCTGTGCCGTGTGCCGCAGGTGTTCGGTCAGTTGCGCGAGCAGGTGCCCGCCGTTGCGCCAATGATGCCAGTACAACGGCACATCGATGGGGGTATCGTTGCAGATTTCCACCAACTGGCCATTGGCCAACTGCTCACGGGCCTGCAGCTCGGGCACCAGGCCCCAGCCCAGGCCAGCCTCGGTCATGCGCAGGAAGCCTTCGGACGACGGGCACAAGTGGTGCAGGAAGCCATCTTGAATCCCCAGCGAGGCCAGGTAACGGTGCTGCAGGAAATCGTCCGGCCCATAGACGATGGCCGGCGTGCGTGCCAGCCGCTGCGCCGCGAAACCCTGCGGGAAATACCGCGCCATGAAGCCTGGGCTGGCCAGCGCCCGATAGCGCATGGCCCCCAGCGGCAGGCTTCGTGCGCCAGCCACTGGCCGCTCGCTGCCACACAGGCAGGCCGCCACTTCACCGGCACGCATGCGCTTGAGGCCGACCTCCTGGTCTTCCACCACCAGGTCGGTGAGCAACTGATGCTCGGCGCAGAATGCCCCCACCGCACCGGCCCACCAGGTCGCCAGGCTGTCGGCGTTGAGGGCGATGCGCAGACGCTCGGGCATACCCTCCTCGTCCAGCGCCGGCACCTGGCGTTGCAAGTCGCGCTCAAGCAGCCGTACCTGCTGCACATGGTTGAGCAATTGCCGGCCGACTTCGGTCGGGCTCGGCGGTGCGGCACGCACCAGCACCGGCTGCCCGACCCGCGCTTCGAGCAGCTTGATGCGCTGCGAAATGGCCGACTGTGACAGCCCAAGCACCTGCGCGGCACGTTCGAAACCGCCTTGCTCGATCACTGCCGCGAGGGCAGCCAGCAGCTTGTAGTCGAACATCGATTTTCCTAATGACGGATCAGCGTTATTTGTTTTTCTTATACAGCGTCACTCGCCACACTATCCAGCATCTTCTTTGGAGTAACTGCCATGTGGCAAAGCTATCTCAACGGCATGCTGGTGGCCTTCGGCCTGATCATGGCCATCGGTGCACAAAACGCCTTCGTCCTCGCCCAGAGCCTGCGCCGCGAGCACCATTTGCCGGTGGCTGCGCTGTGCATTGTCTGCGATGCGATCCTGGTGGCAGCCGGGGTGTTCGGCCTGGCCACGGTGCTGGCGCATAACCCGACGTTGCTGGCGATCGCCCGCTGGGGCGGTGCGGTGTTTCTCATCTGGTACGGCGCCAAGGCATTGCGCAGCGCCTGTTCCAAGCAGAGCCTGCAACACCAGGAAGGCCAGGGCATGCGCTCGCGCCGGGCGGTACTGCTGAGTGCATTGGCGGTTACCCTGCTCAACCCCCACGTGTACCTCGACACCGTGCTGTTGATCGGTTCGCTCGGTGCCCAGCAGACCGTGCCTGGCGCTTATGTGGCGGGCGCCGCCAGCGCCTCGCTGGTGTGGTTCTCGACGTTGGCGATCGGTGCGGCCTGGTTGGCGCCATGGCTGGCGCGGCCGGCCACCTGGCGGATGCTCGACCTGATGGTGGCGGTGATGATGTTCGCCGTGGCCGCGCAGCTGATCTTCAACTGAGGGCCGCCGGTCGGCAGCCACCAGCCGCTCTGGAACCTCTATTCCCTATCTTTGTTGCGTGGTTATGCGCCGGGCCCGGTGCTATGATCCAGCCCTTGCGTCGCAAAGAGTACAAACTCGCCGACGTACATCGGGCCGCCCGTGATCGGCCTTGCGCAAACCGCACACAGACCTGAATCAGGAGATCCACCATGGCTTTTGAATTGCCGCCGCTGCCATACGCCCACGATGCCCTGCAGCCGCACATCTCCAAGGAAACCCTGGAGTATCACCACGACAAGCACCACAACACCTATGTCGTGAACCTGAACAACCTGGTCCCAGGCACCGAATTCGAAGGCAAGACCCTGGAAGAGATCGTCAAGACCTCTTCGGGCGGTATCTTCAACAACGCCGCTCAAGTCTGGAACCACACCTTCTACTGGAACTGCCTGGCACCTAACGCCGGTGGCCAGCCGACTGGCGCCCTGGCTGAGGCCATCAACGCCGCTTTCGGTTCCTTCGACAAGTTCAAGGAAGAGTTCTCCAAGACTTCGATCGGCACCTTCGGTTCCGGCTGGGGCTGGCTGGTGAAGAAAGCTGACGGTTCCCTGGCCCTGGCCAGCACCATCGGCGCCGGCTGCCCGCTGACCAGCGGCGACACCCCGCTGCTGACCTGCGACGTCTGGGAACACGCCTACTACATCGACTACCGCAACCTGCGTCCGAAGTACGTCGAGGCGTTCTGGAACCTGGTCAACTGGAAATTCGTTGCCGAGCAGTTCGAAGGCAAAACCTTCAAGGCCTGATTCATTCAGCCCTGAACGAAAAGCCCGGCCCAGTGCCGGGCTTTTTCATGCCTGACAGTTTTCCCGCAGGGTCTTGCTCAGCGCGTATAGCACGCTAACATCAACCGTCTGGAAGTTTGATACCACGCACTCAAGTTGCAGGGTCGGGCAACCGATACACTACCCAAGGTCGGCCGATAGTGTATTGCCAACGTTAATGGCAAAATGATGTCATGCGCATGGATTAAGGAAACCCCATTGAAGCTGGAATTGCGGAACAGCTTATCGGTCAAGTTGCTCAGGGTCGTGCTCCTTTCGGCGCTGGCGGTCGGCGTCGTCCTCAGTTGCGCGCAGATCGTCTACGACACCTACAAGACCCGCCAGGCCGTCAACAACGATGCCCAACGCATTCTCGACATGTTCCGCGACCCTTCCACCCAGGCGGTGTACAGCCTCGACCGGGAAATGGGCATGCAGGTGATGGAAGGCCTGTTCCAGGATGAGTCAGTGCGCATGGCCTCGATCGGCCACCCCAACGAAACCATGCTCGCGGAAAAGTCCCGCCCGCTGCAGGACATGTCGATGCGCTGGCTGACCGACCTGATCCTCGGCCAGGAACGCACCTACACCACCCAACTGGTCGGCCGTGGCCCATACAGCGAATACTACGGCGACCTGAGCATCACCCTCGATACGTCGTCCTATGGCGAAGATTTCCTGATCAATGCAGTGATCATCTTCATATCCGGCGTGCTGCGCGCCCTGGCCATGGGCCTGGTGCTCTATCTGGTGTACCACTGGCTGCTGACCAAGCCGCTGTCGAAGATCATCGAACACCTGACCCAGATCAACCCTGACCGCCCCAGCCAGCACCAGATCCCGCTGCTCAAGGGCCACGAGAAGAACGAGCTGGGCCTCTGGGTCAATACCGCCAACCAGCTGCTGGCCTCGATCGAACGCAACACCCACCTGCGCCACGAAGCCGAGAACAGTTTGCAGCGCATGGCCCAGTACGATTTCCTCACCGGCCTGCCCAACCGCCAGCAACTGCAGGCGCAGCTCGACAAGATTCTCGCCGACGCCGGCCGCCTGCAGCATCGCGTGGCCGTACTGTGCGTAGGCCTGGACGACTTCAAGGGCATCAACGAACAGTTCAGTTACCAGACTGGCGACCAGCTGCTGCTGGCCCTGGCCGACCGCCTGCGCGCGCACAGTGGTCGCCTGGGTGCCCTGGCACGGCTGGGCGGCGACCAGTTCGCCCTGGTCCAGGCCAATATCGAGCAACCTTACGAAGCGGCAGAGCTGGCCCAGAGCATCCTCGACGACCTGGAACTGCCGTTCGGCCTCGACCACCAGCAGATCCGCCTGCGCGCCACCATCGGCATCACCCTGTTCCCCGAGGACGGTGACAGCACCGAGAAGCTGCTGCAGAAGGCCGAACAGACCATGACCCTGGCCAAGGCCCGCTCGCGCAACCGCTACCAGTTCTACATCGCCAGCGTCGACAGCGAGATGCGCCGCCGCCGCGAGCTGGAAAAGGACCTGCGCGAAGCCCTGCCGCGCAACCAGCTGTACCTGGTCTATCAACCGCAGATCAGCTACCGCGACCACCGCGTGGTCGGCGTCGAGGCCTTGCTGCGCTGGCAGCACCCGGAACTGGGCATGGTTCCGCCCGACCAGTTCATCCCGCTGGCCGAACAGAACGGCAGCATCATCAGCATCGGCGAGTGGGTACTCGACCAGGCCTGCCGGCAATTGCGCGAATGGCATGACCTGGGCTTCAGCGAACTGCGCATGGCGGTCAACCTGTCTACCGTGCAGCTGCACCACAGCGAGCTGCCGCGGGTGGTCAACAACCTGCTGCAGGCCTACCGCCTGCCTCCGCGCAGCCTGGAACTGGAGGTGACCGAAACCGGCCTGATGGAAGACATCAGCACCGCCGCCCAGCACCTGCTGAGCCTGCGCCGCTCCGGGGCGATGATCGCCATCGACGACTTCGGCACCGGTTACTCGTCGCTCAGCTACCTGAAGTCGCTGCCGCTGGACAAGATCAAGATCGACAAGAGCTTCGTTCAGGACCTGCTCGACGACGATGACGACGCCACCATCGTTCGCGCCATCATCCAGCTGGGCAAGAGCCTGGGCATGCAGGTGATCGCCGAAGGCGTGGAAACCGCCGAGCAGGAAACCTACATCATCGCCCAGGGTTGCCACGAGGGTCAGGGCTACCACTACAGCAAGCCGTTGTCGGCCCGCGAACTGACCAACTTCCTCAAACAAGCCCAGCGCAATCAGGTCTCCGCGCTGTAACGCTTGCCCCCCGATTACCGGCCGTGACGCGCATTTACATGAATTGCGCGCCAACCCCTTTACAGCAAATGCAAATCTTTCGCATGATGTTGTCGTTTCGCGTGCCACGGCGCACGGCCTAACCCCTTGGTCCAACCACACGACGCAGGAAAACCAATAATGATTCGTATGCCTCTGGCCTCCGCCAGTCTGCTGGCCATCGCCATCGCTCTCGCCGGTTGCGGCGAAGGCAAGGATGACAAGGCCGACGCTCCGCAAGCTCAGGCACCTGCTGCTGCCAGCACCACAGCTGCGGCGCCCGGGGCTGTCGACGAAGCGACCGGCAAAGCCGTGGTCAAGCATTACACCGAAATCGTCTACGCCGTGTACAGCGACGCGCTGAGCACCGCCAAGCACTTGCAGAGCGCCGTCGACGCGTTCCTCGCCAAGCCCAACGACGAAACCCTGAAAGCCGCCAAAGAGGCCTGGGTCGCCGCGCGCGTTCCGTACCTGCAGAGCGAGGCGTTCCGCTTCGGCAACACCATCATCGACGACTGGGAAGGCCAGGTGAATGCCTGGCCGCTGGACGAAGGCCTGATCGACTACGTCGACAAGAGCTACGAGCACGCCCTGGGCAACCCGGCAGCCAGCGCCAACATCATCGCCAACACCGAGATCCAGGTGGGCGAAGAGAAGGTCGACGTCAAGGACATCACCCCTGAGAAGCTGGCCAGCCTGAACGAACTGGCAGGTTCCGAAGCCAACGTCGCCACCGGCTACCACGCCATCGAATTCCTGCTCTGGGGCCAGGACCTCAACGGTACCGGCCCAGGCGCCGGCAACCGCCCGGCTTCCGACTACCTGGAAGGCACGGGTGCCACCGGCGGCCACAACGACCGTCGCCGCGCCTACCTGAAGGCGGTCACCGAGCTGCTGGTCAAGGACCTCGAAGAGATGGTCGGCAACTGGGCACCGAACGTCGCCGACAACTACCGCGCCACGCTGGAAGCCGAGCCGGTGGCCGATGGCCTGCGCAAGATGCTGTTCGGCATGGGCAGCCTGTCGCTGGGCGAACTGGCCGGTGAGCGCATGAAGGTCTCGCTGGAAGCCAACTCGCCGGAAGACGAGCAGGACTGCTTCAGCGACAACACCCACTACTCGCACTTCTACGACGCCAAGGGCATCCGCAACGTCTACCTGGGCGAGTACACCCGTGTCGACGGCACCAAGCTGACCGGCCCGAGCCTGTCGTCGCTAGTGGCCAAGGCCGACGCGGCTGCCGACGCCACCCTCAAGGCTGACCTCGAAGCCACCGAAGCGAAGATCCAGGTGATGGTCGACCACGCCCTCAAGGGCGAGCACTACGACCAGCTGATCGCCGCTGACAACGCTGCCGGCAACCAGATCGTGCGCGATGCCATCGCCTCGCTGGTCAAGCAGACCGGCTCGATCGAGCAGGCTGCAGGCAAGCTGGGGATTGCCAACCTGAACCCGGACACCGCCGACCACGAATTCTGATCGGCTGTCCTGGTTCACAAAGAGGCGACCTTCGGGTCGCCTTTTTTCTGTGCCCCGCGAAAGGGCCGGTGAAGTCCATGAAAATGCTGAGATTTCACATCCTTTTCACCCGGGTAATTGCAAATTGCTCTTATTCAAACAACGCTGGCCTGCTAAGCTTGCACGCCGGTTTTTCGTCCACGCCCAGGATTTTGCATGTCCTCGTCGCTGTCCCGATTCCCCCCTCTGATGCTGGCCCTCGCCCTTGCCGCCTGTGATGACGCCCCGCGTTTCACCCAGGCCGAGCCCGGCGAAGCGCTGTCTGGCGGCCAGGCCACGGTCCAACGCGACGACCGCAAGGCTTTTTCCCTGCCGTCGGCCAACCTCTCGGCCGAGCGGCGCCTGGACTTCGCCGTGGGCAACAGTTTTTTCCGCAGCCCTTGGGTGATCGCCCCTTCCACCACCACCGCGCGTGATGGCCTGGGCCCGTTGTTCAACACCACGGCCTGCCAGAACTGCCACGTGCGCGATGGCCGCGGGCATCCGCCGGAGCCCAACGACAGCAATGCCGTGGGCATGCTGGTGCGCCTGTCGATCCCCGATCAGCCTTACCTGGCCAAGGTGATCGAGCGCCTGGGCGTGGTCCCCGAGCCCGTCTACGGCACCCAGCTGCAGGACATGGCCATCCCCGGCGTGGCGCCGGAGGGCAAGGTGCGGGTTAACTACACTACCCAGACCGTCACCTTCAAGGACGGCCACCCGGTCGAGCTACGCCGCCCGACCCTGCAGATTACCCAGCTTGGCTACGGCCCGATGCACCCCGACACACGCTTCTCGGCCCGTGTCGCCCCGCCGATGATCGGCCTGGGCCTGCTCGAAGCCATCCCCGAAGCCGACATCCTGGCCAACGAAGACCCCGACGACCGCAACCACGACGGTATCCGCGGCCGCGCCAACCGGGTCTGGGACGACGCCCAGGGCAAGACCGTGATCGGCCGCTTCGGCTGGAAGGCCGGGCAACCCAACGTCAACCAGCAGAACGTGCACGCCTTCAACGGTGACATGGGCCTGACCAGCACCTTGCAACCCAAGGACGACTGCACCCCGGCCCAGGTCGACTGCCTGGCCGCGCCCAATGGCGATGGCGAAGGCGACGAGAAGGAAGTCAGCAACAACATCCTGCGCCTGGTCACCTTCTACACCCGCAACCTCGGTGTGCCTGCCCGTCGTGACGTCGGCGCGCCGCAAGTGCTGGCCGGCAAGAACCTGTTCTTCGAGGCCGGTTGCCAGGCCTGCCACATCCCGCAGTTCACCACTGCCGCCAACACCGCCGAAGCGGAGCTGGCCAACCAGCTGATCCGCCCCTACAGCGACCTGCTGCTGCACGACATGGGCCCGGGCCTGGCCGACGAGCGCACCGAATTCGCAGCCAACGGCCAGGATTGGCGGACCCCACCGTTGTGGGGCATAGGCCTGACCGAAACGGTCAGCGGCCACACCCAGTACCTGCACGACGGCCGTGCCCGCAACCTGCTCGAAGCCGTGCTCTGGCACGGCGGCGAAGCGCAGTCGGCGCGCGACCATGTATTGACCTTCAATGCCGAGCAGCGCGCTGCGTTGCTGGCCTTCCTGAACTCACTTTAAAACGCGCAAGGAGCCGGGCATGTTCCGACCCAAACTGTTGTTCACCAGCCTCGCCGCACTCGCCCTGGGTGCCTGCTCGCCGCAGGACCCACAGGCGGTGACTTCCGCCGCCATCGCCAAGCAGGTGATCCTGCCGACCTACAGCCGCTGGGTCGAAGCCGACCGCCAGCTGGCTGCCAGCGCCCTGGCCTACTGTGAAGGCAAGGAAAGCCTGGACACCGCGCGCGCCGACTTCCTCAATGCGCAAAAAGCCTGGGCCGAACTGCAACCGTTGCTGGTAGGCCCGCTGGCCGAAGGCAACCGCGCCTGGCAGGTACAGTTCTGGCCTGACAAGAAGAACCTGGTCGGCCGCCAGGTCGAGCAGCTGGTCAACGGCGACAAGCCGGTCGATGCCGCCGCCCTGGGCAAGGCCAGCGTCGTGGTACGCGGCCTGTCGGCTTACGAGTACATCCTCTTCGACAGCAAGCCGGACATCGCCACTGCCGAGCAGAAAACCCGCTACTGCCCGCTGCTGGTCGCCATCGCCGATCACCAGAAGGTCCTGGCCGAGGACATCCTCAAGACCTGGAACAGCACCGACGGCATGCTGTCGCAGATGACCAAGTTCCCCAACCAGCGCTACGCCGATTCCCACGAGGCGATCGCCGACCTGCTGCGTTCCCAGGTCACCGCCCTGGACACCCTGAAGAAGAAGCTGGGTGCGCCGATGGGTCGCCAGAGCAAGGGCATCCCGCAGCCACTGCAGGCCGAAGCCTGGCGCAGCCATTCCTCGCTGAAGAGCCTGGAAGCCACCCTCAAGGCCTCCCAGGCGGTGTGGGTCGGGGTCGACAACCAGGGCCTGCGCAGCCTGCTGCCCAGCGATCAGAAAGCCCTGGCGCAGAAGATCGACGACGCCTACGCTACGGCGCTCAAGCTGCTGGCCGACAACCAGAAGACCCTCGGCGAGCTGCTCGCCGACGACGCCGGGCAGCAGACCCTCAACCAGTTCTACGATGCCCTCAACGCCGTCCACCGCCTGCACGAAGGCGACCTGGCCAAGGCGCTGAACATCCAGCTGGGCTTCAATGCCAACGACGGTGACTGATGATGCTGCGACGCCAGGCTCTCAAACTCGGTAGCGTATTGCTCAGCGCCCTGACCCTGGGCGGCTGGAGCCTATTTCGCAACAAAGGCAGCGAACCCTTGCTGCTGTCGGCGCGTGACGATGGCGACGGCAAGCACTATGCGGTCGGGTTCCGCCTGGATGGCACCCAGGTGTTCAGCACCCAGGTCGCCCAGCGTTGCCATGCCATCATCAACCACCCCGAGCTGCCGATCGCCCTGTTCGTCGCCCGCCGCCCCGGTACCGAAAGCTACCTGGTCGACCTGCGCGACGGGCGCCTGCTGCAGACCGTCACCTCGCAACCGAACCGGCACTTCTATGGCCATGCGGTGATCCACCAGGGTGGCGAATGGCTGTATGCCACCGAGAACGACACCACCGACCCAGGCCGTGGCGTGCTCGGCGTGTACCGCTTCGAGGGTGAACGCCTGGTGCATACCGGCGAGATCCCGACCCACGGCATCGGCCCCCATGAAGTGGCCTGGCTGCCGGACGGCGAAACCCTGGTCGTGGCCAACGGTGGCATCCGCACCGAGGCCGAGAGCCGGGTCGAGATGAACCTCGATGCCATGGAGCCGAGCCTGGTGCTGATGCAGCGCGACGGCACCCTGCTGAGCAAGGAGACCCTAGCCCAGCAGATGAACAGTGTGCGCCACCTGGCGGTAGGCGACGATGGCACCATCGCTGCCTGCCAGCAGTTCATGGGTGCTGCCGACGAAACTGCCGAGCTGCTGGCGATCAAACGCCCGGGCGAGCCGTTCAAGGCCTTCCCGGTGCCGGAGCGCCAGCTGCAATCGATGGCCCAGTACACCGCCAGCGTTGCCATCCACAGCGACCTGCGCCTGGTGGCACTGACTGCGCCGCGGGCCAACCGCCTGTTCGTCTGGGACCTGGACAGCGGCGCGGTGAAGCTCGATGCACCGATGCCCGACTGCGCCGGGGTCGGGGCGGTCAAGGATGGTTTTGTCGTCACCTCGGGCCAGGGGCGTTGCCGCTTCTACGATTGCCGCAAGGCCGAACCGATCGGGCAACCGATGGACCTGCCGTCCGGGTTCTGGGACAACCACCTGCACCTGGTCTGAAGGCCCATTCGCGGGTTTACCCGCGAAGAGGCCGGCTCAGGCAATCCTCTCCCCCTTCTGCAATACTTCTCTGATCCGCACGTGGGCAGGATCGCCCGTTGTCGTGTCTGAACGAATAACAATCACGCATCCAAGGAACCGGACTTATGCTACGCCGCCGCATGCTCATCATGTTGGCTGTCGTTCTGTTGATCGTGTTGGCCCTGGGGGGCTACAAGGGCTTCTCGATCTACCAGCAGATCCAGATGTTCTCCGCGCCCAGGCCGCCCATCACCGTTGCGGCCGCCCCGGCCGAACAACGCCTGTGGCAAGAACGCCTGCCCGCCGTCGGCAGCCTCAAGGCCCTGCAAGGCGTTGAGCTGAGCCTGGAAGTGGAAGGCATCGTCAAAGCCTTGTACTTCGACTCCGGGCAGAAGGTCAAAGCCGGGCAACCGCTGCTGCAGCTCAACGACGACCAGGAAACCGCCCTGCTCGGCACTGCCCAGGCCGACCTGGGGCTGGCCAAGGTCGACTTCGGTCGCGGCAGCCAGCTGGTCGGCGATGCCGCCATCTCCCGCGGCGAGTTCGACCGCCTGTCCTCCCAGTACCGGCGCAATCAGGCAGTGGTCGAACAGCTCAAGGCGCAGAAAATCAAGAAAAGCATCAACGCGCCGTTCAGTGGCACCATCGGCATTCGGCAGGTGGACATCGGCCAGTACCTGGCCGCCGGCACGGTGATCGCCACCTTGCAGGACCTGTCCAGCCTGTACGTCGACTTCAACGTCCCGGAACAGGCATTGCCGCACCTGAGACTGGGCCAGCAGGTGCTGGTGCAGGTGGCCGCCTACCCCGGCCAGACCTTCCCGGCCAGCCTCAGCGCGATCAACCCCAAGGTCGATGAGAACACGCGCAACCTGCTGGTGCGCGCGACCCTGGCCAACCCGGACGACAAGCTGCTGCCAGGCATGTTCGCCAACCTGCTGATCCTGCTACCCGACCCGCAGCCCCAGGTGGTCGTGCCGGAAAGTGCCATTACCTACACCCTCTACGGCAACTCGGTGTACGTCGCCACGCCGAAGAAGGACAAGGACGGCAACCCGGAAAACGACGATCAGGGCCAGCCGCAGCTCAGCGCCGAACAGCGCACCGTACAGACCGGCGAGCGCCGCGATGGCGTGGTGGTGGTCAGCAAGGGCCTCAAGGCCGGGGAGCAAGTGGTCACCGCCGGGCAGCTCAAGCTGACGCCAGGTGCGGCCATCCGCATTGGCCAGGACAGCGCGCTAAAGCCCGAACAGGGCGCCCCGCGCACCGACTGAGCAGGAGGCAGGCATGGCGTTCACCGACCCGTTCATCCGCCGCCCGGTGCTGGCCAGCGTGGTCAGCCTGCTGATCCTGCTGCTCGGCTTCCAGGCCTGGAACAAGCTGCAGATCCGCCAATACCCGAAAATGGAAAACGCCCTGATCACGGTGACCACCGCCTACCCCGGGGCCAACGCCGAGACCATCCAGGGCTACATCACCCAGCCGCTGCAACAGAGCCTGGCCAGTGCCGAAGGCATCGACTACATGACCTCGGTCAGCCGCCAGAACTTCTCGGTGATTTCCATCTACGCGCGCGTCGGCGCCGACAGCGACCGTCTGTTCACCGAGCTGCTGGCCAAGGCCAACGAGGTGCGCAACCAGCTGCCGCAGAACGCCGAAGACCCGGTCCTGAGCAAAGAGGCCGCCGACGCCTCGGCACTGATGTACATCAGCTTCTACAGCAAGGAGATGAGCAACCCGCAGATCACCGATTACCTGTCGCGGGTGATCCAGCCCAAGCTTGCTACCTTGCCAGGCATGGCCGAGGCGGAAATCCTCGGCAACCAGGTGTTCGCCATGCGCATCTGGATCGACCCGGTGAAGCTGGCAGGTTTCGGCCTGTCGGCCACCGACGTCACGGATGCCGTGCGCCGCTACAACTTCCTCTCCGCTGCCGGTGAAGTAAAAGGCGAGTACGTCGTCACCAGCATCAACGCCAGCACCGAGCTGAAATCGGCCGAAGCCTTTGCTGCGCTGCCGCTCAAGGTGTCCGGTGACAGCCGCGTGCTGCTGGGTGACGTGGCGCGCGTGGAGATGGGCGCGGAAAACTACGACACGGTCAGCTCGTTCGATGGCACGCCATCGGTCTACATCGGCATCAAGGCCACCCCGGCGGCCAACCCGCTGGACGTGATCAAGGAAGTGCGGCGCATCATGCCCGAGCTGGAAAGCCAGCTGCCGTCGGCGCTGAAGGTATCGATCGCCTACGACGCCACGCTGTTCATCCAGGCCTCCATCGACGAAGTGATCAAGACCCTCGGCGAAGCGGTGCTGATCGTCATCGTGGTGGTGTTCCTGTTCCTTGGTGCCCTGCGCTCGGTACTGATCCCGGTGGTGACCATTCCGCTGTCGATGATCGGCGTGCTGTTCTTCATGCAGATGATGGGCTACTCGCTGAACCTGCTGACGCTGCTGGCGATGGTGCTGGCCATCGGCCTGGTGGTGGACGATGCCATCGTGGTGGTGGAAAACATTCACCGGCACATGGAGGAAGGCAAGTCACCCTTCGATGCGGCCCTGGAAGGCGCGCGGGAAATCGCCATGCCGGTGGTGTCGATGACCATCACCCTGGCGGCGGTATACGCCCCCATCGGTTTTCTTACCGGGCTTACCGGTGCACTGTTCAAGGAATTTGCCCTGACCTTGGCCGGGGCAGTGGTGATATCCGGCATCGTCGCCCTGACCCTGTCGCCGATGATGTGCGCCCTGCTGCTGCGCCAGGAGCAGAACCCCAGCGGCCTGGCCCATAGGCTCGACGTGCTGTTCGAAGGCCTCAAGGTGCGTTACCAGCGCCTGCTGCACGCCACCCTCGACAGCCGCCCGGTGGTGCTGGTGTTCGCCGTGATCATCCTGTGCCTGATCCCGGTGCTGCTCAAGTTCACCCAGAACGAGCTGGCACCCAACGAGGACCAGGGTGTGATCTTCATGATGAGCAGCTCGCCACAGCCGGCCAACCTCGACTACCTGAACGCCTACACCGACCAGTTCACGCCGCTGTTCAAGCGCTTCCCCGAGTACTACTCGTCGTTCCAGATCAACGGTTTCAACGGCGTACAGAGCGGCATCGGTGGCTTCCTGCTCAAGCCCTGGAACGAACGCCAGCGCACGCAGATGGAGCTGCTACCGCTGGTGCAGGCCAAGCTGGAGCAGGTAGCCGGGCTGCAGATCTTCGGTTTCAACCTGCCGTCGCTGCCGGGTACCGGCGAAGGCCTGCCGTTCCAGTTCGTGATCAACACTGCGGGTGACTACCCTGCCCTGCTGGAAGTCGCTCAGCGGGTCAAGAAACGGGCACAGGAATCGGGCAAGTTCGCCTTCCTCGACATCGACCTCGCGTTCGACAAACCCGAGGTGGTCGTCGACATCGACCGGGCCAAGGCGGCGCAGATGGGCGTATCCATGGATACGCTGGGCAGCACCCTGGCCACCTTGCTGGGCGAGGCGGAAATCAACCGTTTCACCCTCGAGGGCCGCAGCTACAAGGTGATTGCCCAGGTCGAGCGGCCCTATCGGGACAACGCCGGCTGGCTGAACAACTACTACGTGAAAAACGAGCAAGGGCAGCTGCTGCCCTTGTCGACACTGATCACCCTCAGTGACCGCGCCCGCCCCCGCCAGCTCAACCAGTTCCAGCAGCTGAACTCGGCGATCATCCAGGGGGTGCCGATGGTCAGTATCGGCGAGGCGTTGCAGACGGTGCGCGACATCGCCCGGGAAGAAGCACCGGAGGGCTTTGCCTTCGACTATGCCGGGACGGCGCGCCAGTACGTGCAAGAGGGCAGCGCCCTGTGGGTGACCTTCGGCCTGGCACTGGCGATCATCTTCCTGGTACTGGCCGCGCAATTCGAAAGCTTCCGCGACCCGCTGGTGATTCTGGTGACCGTGCCCTTGTCGATCTGTGGCGCGCTGCTACCGCTGTTCCTGGGCATTTCCAGCATGAACATCTACACCCAGGTAGGGCTGGTGACGCTGATCGGCCTGATCAGCAAGCACGGCATCCTGATCGTCGAGTTCGCCAACCAGTTGCGCGAGGAAAAGGGCTTGAGCGCGCGCCAGGCCATCGAGGAAGCGGCCGCCATTCGCCTGCGGCCGGTGCTGATGACCACGGCGGCGATGGTGTTCGGCATGGTGCCGCTGATCCTGGCGACCGGGGCCGGCGCGGTGAGCCGGTTTGATATCGGCACGGTGATTGCCACCGGGATGTCGATCGGGACCTTGTTTACCCTGTTCGTGCTGCCGTGCATCTACACCTTGCTGGCACACAAATCGGCTGCCAAGGAAACGGTTGCAGCCTGATCAGACTGTCCCAAAAACAAAGGCCTCGCGTTTGCGAGGCCTTCATCTTGCTCAAGCTGTATCAGCCAAACGGCCGTAGCCCCTGGCGCATGCCGAAGAGGAACAACAGCAGGTCCTGGTCCGGTTCGGCCTTGTTCTGCTGTGCCTTGACCTCATGCGGCACCGCACACTGGCCTGCCTTGCTGAATACCACAGGCCGCGGCTCTTCCCAGGCAGCTACCGCCGCCGTGGTCACAGCCAACCCAGCCACCAGGAACAAAGCTCGAGCTATTTCTAGTTTCATCGCCCTAACCCTTTGACAGCGCTGCCAAACGCCATCTGGTAAAAATAGAGCAGCGTTTGCCATTCCGTGTCATTTAGCGACGAGTGGCGGCGCAGCTGGCGCAGGTCGTTACCCGCAGCGCGCTGACAGCTGATGCGTCGTCGGCACTTTTCCAGGTCCAGGAGTGCTACCTCGACACGGGCCTGCTCACCCTCGCCGATGACCTTGATAAAGACGTGCTTGCCATACAGGCAGCCATGCTGCCAATGCCCCAGGTGCATGCGCGCCAGGTTGTCGGCCAGGTCCTTGAGCATGCGTTCATGCACGACTTGTGGATAGCGCTCGCGCGCGCCTTCGGCGTGCCACGTGTCGAGCTCGACAAAGCCATCCAGCGCCTCGCTGACCAGCAACGCGCGCCATTGGTGCTCGGGATCACGCTCGGCACCACAAAACACGATGCGCGGCACACGCACACCCAGTTGCTCGAAGCTGTTCAGTGCATCGAGCTCGCGCAATACGGTCGGCCTGCCGAATGGGTGCAACAGGCTGCGATAGATGTGGCCGACCTGACGCTTGGCATACAGCACCTTGCCGTTGCCATCGCTCAGCCGTTGCACACCACTTTCACCACCGCGCCGCTGGTTGGGTTCCTCGACCCATTCGCCCTGCTGGCGCCAGTAATAATCGAACCGCGACTCCCCATTTTGGGCTACAGCCATCAAACACTACCCCTTACGCAATACATATACCCGCCACATGGCATAGAACGGCAGGAAGTCGAGGTGTTCCTGGATTCTGAAGCCGGCGGCCTTGAATTCTGCTTCGACCGTTTCTGCTGGTAACACGAAACGGTTCTGATAGCTGCCCTGTTCGGCCTTGGCACTGCGCTTTTTCTCGAGTTTCTGGCGGCGCCAGGCCTTGAAGTTACCGTCCACCCACAATGACAGGATTACACTGTCACGGCTAACCCTTTGAAACTCGTCAAGAATGGTCTTGCGGTGAGCCGCTTCGCCAATATGGTGGAACAGCCGCATGCAGAAGATGCTGTCGACCGAATTATCCGGCAAATCGATCGCGAAAGCAGATGTCTGCAAAGGCCGTACCCGCGCCACCACTTCTGGCGGTTGGGCGGCACAGGCGGTCTGGATCATCGCTTCAGAATTGTCGGCACCGATGATTACCCGGTTCGGCTTTTCCGCCAGCAGCGGCCAGAAACGGCCTGCGCCGCAGGGCAGGTCGAGGACCAGACCCGGTTCTCCGGCCAACGCCAAGGCACGACGGGCCAGTTGCTCGTCACGCTGGTGGGACAGGCGTCGAGCCAGCCCATCCTGGTGTTTGAGGAAGTACTCCTTGGCATGTTGCTGGTCGTACTTCTCGGAAAATTCGAGTTTGATCGGGCTGCGCATCGAGTGGCTCCTGTCTCCAATGCGCATACCTTAGGTAACGAATCGTAGGAAACAGGTCATGCCAATGTGAAAATAATGTCATCAAACTGCAGGAATGTTTCATCTTATTACTGAGTGGGATCGGTCTTCTCCGCGCTCTGGCTCAGGTCTACCTGGAAGCGACAGCCATGCGGTGCCGTCGAAGTCAGTGTCACCCGCCAGCCCTGGTCATCGCAGATCCGCTGCACCAGCGACAGGCCCAGGCCCAGGCCCTCGCCACGCCGCTCCTCGCCACGCACGAAGGGCTGGAACATCGCCTCGCGCTTCTCCTCCGGGATACCCACGCCACTGTCTTCGACACTGAAACCGTTGAGCTCCAGGCTCAGGCGGATGTAACCGCTATCGGTGTAATGCGCAGCGTTGCGCAGCAAGTTGCCCATCACCGAGTGCAGGAAGGTGGCGTTGTACAGCAATGGGCCTGCACTGGCCTGGCCATCGAAATAGAGTGCCAGGCCCTTCTGCTCGATGGTATCGCGCCACACCCCGACCAGGTCGTCGGCGACTTCGCGCAGGGTTGCCTGGGATGCCACCGCACCCTGGTCGCGCTGGGCGCGGGCGAGCATCAGGAAGGTCTTGACCAGCTCGCGCATCTCTTCAGTGGCACGGGCGATGCGCTCCACCTGGCTGCGCGCGCGGGTATCCAGATTGGGGTTTTCCATCAGCAGTTCGCACGAGGTGGCCAGCACCATCAGCGGTGTACGCAGCTCATGGCTGACATCGCTGGTGAACAAGCGTTCGCGGGTCAGCGCATCGCGCAGCCGGCCCAGGGTGTCGTCGAACGCCACCGCCAACTGGCCGACCTCATCGGCCGCGTAGTCCGGTGCCAGCGGTGGCGCCAGGCCAAGCAACTGATCGCGATGACGAACCTGTCGCGCCAGGCGGATGACCGGTGCCATCACCCTGCGCGCCAGCAGCCAGCCAAGCACCACCGCCAGCACCAGGCTGAGCACGAAGCCCACCACCACAACGGCAAACAGCACGCGCTCGCGCTCTTCGAAGTCGCTCTGGTCCTGCAGCAGCACATAGCGTCGACCGTCGACGATCTCGACCATCGCGTGGTAGGACAGCTGGTCGCGAAACACCTCATGGAAGCCGACATCGAGGTGGCGCAGGTCCTTGGGCAGCTCGAAATCATCGCGCCCGCCACTGAAGTAGAACAGCTGGTCAGGCCGTGGCCGGTGGCTCCAGTCACTGACGCTGTCCATGCGCAGCAGGCGCTGTAGGTCGCCACCAAGCACCGATGAAATCAGGCGCTCCTCGACCAGGTGCACGGTGGCGACGATACCGAAGGCGAAGGCGCCGGCCACCAGCGCGCTCATCAACGCAAAGGCGATGATGATGCGCTGGGCAAGGCTTTGCTTAAACTCCATCGCGGCCCTCGGCGAGGCGATAGCCGACGCCATGGACGGTATGCAGCAGGGGTTTTTCGAACGGTTTGTCGATCACCTGGCGCAGCTGGTGCACATGGCTGCGCAGGCTGTCGCTGTCGGGGCAGTCATCGCCCCACAGGGCTTCTTCCAGCACCTCGCGGCGCAGCACGTGCGGGCTTTTCTGCATCAGTACGGCCAGCAGCTTGAGGCCGACCGGGTTGAGTTTGAGCAGGCGGCCCTGGCGGGTCACTTCGAGGGTATCGAGGTCGTAGCTCAGGTCCGCAACCTGCAGGGTACGGCGCCCGCCGCCCTGAGCCCGGCGCAGCACCGCTTCGATGCGCGCGGCCAATTCAGACAGGGCAAAGGGTTTGAGCAGGTAATCATCGGCACCGGAGCGGAAGCCCTGCAGGCGATCGTCCAGTTGGTCGCGGGCCGTGAGCATGATCACCGGGGTATCACGGCGGGCATCCTCGCGCAGGCGCTTGCACAGGGTATAGCCATCGAGACCGGGCAGCATGATGTCGAGCACGATCAGGTCGTAATGCTCGGTGGCGGCCAGGTGCAGGCCCGAGAGGCCGTCCTGGGCGCAGTCGACGGTGTAGCCTTTCATGCCCAGGTAATCGGCAAGGTTGGCAAGAATATCGCGGTTGTCTTCAACCAAAAGAATACGCATCGGGTTCTCCTGTGCGGCGCTTCGCTAGGGTGCGCGGCAGGCGCAGCTTAAGGCCATCGCCGGTACTGTGCCAGCCCCAGGGCAAATTCAGCGAACTTGACAGTTTTTTCACTGATCCTTCACGGACAGAGGATAGCGGGCGCACGACAATGCCCGGTCTTTTTACCCCCTGGAGTCGTCATGCAACAACGCACTCGTCCGCGTCCGATCAACCTCTGGCTGTACCTGGGCATTCCACTGGCTGTCGCTGCGGCCCTGCTCCTGCTGGAACTGACCTCGGTCGACATGGACGTCGCCAACCTGTTCTTCGACCCCGCCGCCGGGCAGTTCATCGGCCGTCACAGTTACCTGTTGGAAACCGTCATGCATGACCGGGTCAAGCAAGGCGTGATCCTGCTCGGGCTGATTTCGCTGGGCGCGTTCGCCTCGAGCTTCTTCTGGAAGCGCCTGTTCGGCTGGCGCCGCGAGCTGGGTTGCCTGGTGCTGGCGCTGGGGCTGTCGACGGCCTTCGTCACGCCGTTGAAGAAGGTGACCCAGGTGCAATGCCCGTGGAGCCTGACCCAGTTCGGCGGCAAGGAAACCTACAGCGAACTGCTGCAGCATCGCCCGGCCACCGACAAGCCGGGGCTGTGCTGGCCGGGCGGGCATGCGGCCACCGGGTTCTGCCTGTTCGGCCTGTTCTTCATGCTGCGTGACCGCCGGCCGAAGCTGGCGCGGGTGGCGTTCGCGGTGGCCCTGGTGGCCGGCTCGGCGCTGGGGCTGGGGCGGATGCTGCAGGGCGCGCACTTCCTGTCACATAACCTGTGGACGGCGGTGTTCTGCTGGTTGATCGGCCTGGGCTCGTATTACCTGGTGCTGTATCGCAAGGGCATCGTCGAGGCGTCAGCCGTCGAGCAGCGCGTCGCCTGATAGAGTGGCTGCTAAACGAAAAAGCCCCGCACTAGGCGGGGCTTTTTCTTGGTGCAGGGGGTAAGGCTGGCTTACATCATGCCGCCCATGCCACCCATGCCGCCCATGTCTGGCATGCCGCCGCCAGCTGGAGCTTCGCTCGGGGCATCAGCAATCATGGCTTCGGTGGTGATCATCAGACCGCCGATCGAAGCTGCGGCTTGCAGAGCCGAACGAGTGACCTTGGCTGGGTCGAGGATACCCATCTCGATCATGTCGCCGTATTCGCCGGTAGCGGCGTTGTAGCCGAAGTTGCCCGAACCTTGCTTGACCTTGTCAGCAACAACGCTTGGCTCGTCGCCGGCGTTGGCAGTGATCTGGCGCAGCGGAGATTCAACAGCGCGACGCAGCAGGGCGATACCGACGTTCTGGTCTTCGTTGTCGCCTTTGAGGTCAACGATGGCAGCCAGGGCGCGAACCAGGGCCACACCACCGCCAGGCACCACGCCTTCTTCGACGGCTGCACGGGTAGCGTGCAGGGCGTCTTCAACGCGGGCTTTCTTCTCTTTCATTTCAACTTCGGTGCCAGCACCGACCTTGATCACGGCAACACCGCCAGCCAGCTTGGCCAGACGCTCTTGCAGCTTCTCACGGTCGTAGTCCGAAGAGGTTTCTTCGATCTGGGCACGGATCTGCTTGACGCGTGCTTCGATGTCGGCGTCAACGCCAGCACCGTCGATGATGGTGGTGTTTTCCTTGGACAGGATGACGCGCTTGGCGTTACCCAGGTGCTCCAGGGTGGTGGTTTCCAGGGTCAGGCCGATTTCTTCGGAGATGACCTGGCCGCCGGTCAGGACGGCGATGTCCTGCAGCATGGCCTTGCGGCGGTCGCCGAAGCCCGGTGCCTTGACCGCAGCAACCTTGACGATGCCGCGCATGTTGTTGACCACCAGGGTAGCCAGGGCTTCGCCTTCAACGTCTTCGGCAACGATCAGCAGTGGACGGCCGGCCTTGGCAACGGCTTCCAGAACTGGCAGCAGCTCACGGATGTTGGAGATTTTCTTGTCAACCAGCAGCAGCAGCGGGCCTTCCAGCTCGGCTACCATGGTGTCTGGCTTGTTGATGAAGTACGGCGACAGGTAGCCACGGTCGAACTGCATGCCTTCTACGACGGACAGTTCGTTTTCCAGGCCCGAGCCTTCTTCAACGGTGATCACGCCTTCTTTACCGACTTTTTCCATGGCTTCGGCGATGATTTCACCGATGGAGCTGTCGGAGTTGGCGGAGATGGTGCCTACCTGGGCGATGGCCTTGGAGTCGGCGCATGGCTTGGACAGGTTCTTCAGCTCGGCGACAACGGCGGCGGTGGCCTTGTCAATGCCGCGCTTCAGGTCCATCGGGTTCATGCCGGCAGCGACGGCTTTCAGGCCTTCGTTGACGATGGCCTGAGCCAGAACGGTAGCGGTGGTGGTGCCGTCACCGGCAGCGTCGTTGGCCTTGGAAGCAACTTCCTTGACCAGCTGGGCGCCCATGTTTTCGAAGGCGTCTTTCAGCTCGATTTCTTTGGCGACGGAAACGCCGTCCTTGGTGATGGTCGGAGCGCCGAAGCTCTTGGCCAGCACTACGTTACGGCCTTTCGGGCCGAGGGTCGCTTTTACCGCGTCAGCCAGAACGTTGACACCAACCAGCATTTTCTTACGAGCGGAATCGCCGAATTTTACGTCTTTAGCAGCCATGATCGTTTAATCCTTGAAAATCTTTGGAGTAACGGGAAGTCGGGGAAAATCAGCCTTCTACAACGGCGAGGATTTCGTTCTCGGCCATGACCAGCAGGTCTTCGCCATCGACTTTCACGGTGTTGCTGCCCGAGTAAGGGCCGAAAACCACTTTGTCACCGACTTTAACGGCCAGCGCACGGACTTCGCCGTTTTCCAGAACGCGACCGGTGCCAACAGCAACGACTTCGCCGCGGTTTGGTTTTTCAGCGGCCGAACCCGGCAGGACGATACCGCCAGCGGTTTTCGATTCTTCTTCGCTGCGACGGATGACTACGCGGTCATGCAGAGGACGAAGCTTCATTGTCGATCTCTCCCAAATAGTGGTTTTCATCGGCCGGTACGAAACCGGCGGGTTAATGCAATCCGGCGTTGCCGGGGGTGGCCCGCAAAGGGCGAACCACCTGTGTCATGACTGGTGTTGCCACCAGAAACCTTGCGGTGACCACATACATGAGGCCGCCATATTCAATTACAAGGCTTGATATGCAAAATTTTTCAGCCGGTTGAAAAAGACCGGGGCCGCTTTTGCGGCCCCGGGGGTTACAGGTCTGACTATTTGTCGCGGCGCTCGTACTCGCCTTCGATCACGTTCGGGCGATGGCCGCTATCACGCGGCTGCGCCTGGAACGGGTCGTCCTGGAACGCGCGCTGGCGCAGGGTCTGGGCTTCAGCGCGTTCGCGCATCTTGCGCGCCGCCAGATGGCGGGTGAACGGCAGCAGGCACAGCAGGCCCAGCACGTCACTGATGAAGCCTGGCAGCAGCAGCAAACCGCCACCCACGGCCAGCATCAGGCCCTGGAACATGTCCTCGGCGGGCAGTTCGCCACGCTGCAGGCTTTCACGGGCACGCAAGGCCGTGGCGAGGCCCGCCACACGGACCACCAGCACACCCAGGGCGGAACCGGCGATGATCAGCAGCAACGCCGGGAAGAAACCGATGGCGCCCGCAACCTTGACGAAGACGAACAGCTCCAGCACCGGAAACAGTAGAAACAGCAGTAGAAAAGCACGCATCAAAGCATTCCTCGTCGGAAGAGACCCTTCCTGTAAGACCTACAGATGGATGCGTGCGCTCAAGATTTCAAGCCTCGCCTTCAGTCGCAGTCGGCCATTGGTCGGCGCGCGCCAGCAGAACCAGGGCTTCGCGGACTTGTGTCGGCGTGTTGCAAGGAGCTGGGAAAGGTAACCAATAGATGCCTTGGCCGATGCGCAGGTGCATGCCTTCGCTGTCGATGCCGACCATCTGCGCCGGTACGCTACGCGGCAGGTCGCTCAGGTCGACGTAATGGGCGATGGCATTGGCATGGTCGCTGTTCATGTGCTCGATCATGCTCGACTCGGCCTTGCCCGCAAAGGGATTGGCCAGGGTTACCTGGTCGAGCCAGTGGATCGCACCGAAACCGCCGATGTAGCGATGGCGCACCGGCTGCAAGACCCAGAAGTCGAAATCATGGGCCTTGTGGTAGTTGGCGGCATCGGGGAAGAAGCGGTAGTAGCGCTCGGCCGCCGCCTCGATGGTGGCCTCCTCGACCAGCTTGTGCGCCTCGGCCATGACCGTCAGGCGGCCGACGGCCTGCACGTCCTCGGCCTCACGCTCACCCACCAGCAGCGAGCACTTGGGGTCCTTGAGCAGGTTGTGGGTGTGCTGGGCGATGCGGCTGATCAGGATCAGCGGGTTGCCCTCGGCATCCAGGCAGTACGGCACCACCGAACCGAACGGGAAGCCGGGCATGGATTTGGAATGGGTCGAAAGTACGCCGCGGTATTCCTTGAGCAGCAGCTCCCGGGCGGGGCGGATGGCGTTGGTACTCACTGAAGGCGGCTCCTGGATGCGAACTGGATGAGTGACAAGATAAGCATTATCACATCCAGTGCCAATGGGGCCGCTCTGCGGCCCCGGCGATCTACCAGGTCACACCGAAGCCGGCGGTGTAACGGGTCTTGTCCAAGTCGCTGTCGCGCGTCCCGGTGATGATGTCCTTCTCCGCCTTGAGGTTGAGCGAGGCCCATTCGGTGACCTTGTAGCGCAGCCCCACCTCGGCATCCAGCGCGTAGTCGGCTACGCCACCCAGCGGTTTGGCGAACTCGCCATTGGTGAACAGCTGGACGTTCTTGCCGATCAGGTAGCGGGTGTAGTCCCACTTCACCGCCGCCGAGTAGAAGTTGTCCTTGGCACCGTCCTGGTATTCGAAGTCGGTACGGTTGATCAGCGAGCCCAGCGAGAACGCGCCCAGCTCATCGTCCCAGAACTGGTAGCCAGGGCCGGTACCGACCGTGCGCTGGCGGGACAGGTCTTCGATGCGGTCGCGCTTGTACTCCATGCGCCCCTGCCAGAACCACTTCTCGGTGATGAAGCGGTCGAGCGCGTACTCGGCGCTCCAGTTGTCGGTGGTGGTGACGTCGTCCTTGGATTCGCGGTTGTACTCGCCTTCGGCATTGTGCCGCCAGCGGCCGTGGCGGGCGGTGGTCTTGAAGTCGATGTCGTAGTCGTCGCTGTCGGTCTCGGCGCGCTTGTAGTCCATGGCCACGTCGACATTGCCCTTCCAGATGAAGTCCTCAACCAACGGTTTGGGCTTCATGATCTGCTGGACACTGGCCAGGTCGACCGTCTTTGGCGCATCGCCATTGGCCAGAGTCACCTTGCCCGGCTCGGCGGCCTTGAGCGACTTGGCCTTCTCGCCGCTGTAGGCGTCCTGCTTGACTAGCAGTTCCTGGTCGCTTTCCAGGGTCTGGACCTGTTTCCAGTCCAGCGAGATCGAGCCGCCATACGGGGTTTCCAGCAACAACTTGCCACCGTCGAATACACGGATCTTGCCGCTGAGCCGATCGCCGTTCTTCATCCACACGGTGTCGGCGAACGCCGGGGCGGCACTCAGGGCGGTCAACAGGCAAAGCAAGGATCTAGAATACATAAGCGCGCTACAGGTTCGATTTGACGAAAAAAGCCGGGCATTATCCAGATACCAACGACCAGAGCAAGGACAGACCCAGGAGCATGCCGTTGAGTTCAACTCTCATTTGCCGCGACCATTCATCCGGTTTCATCCCAGCCCAGGGCTGCCCTGATGTCTGAGGGTCATGAGCACACGCTGGCATCGCCCGAAGCCCGACGAACGGCGCTGTATTCGGTGCTTGGCCAGGTCCCCGAGGGCAAGGTGGTCAGTTACGGCGAGCTCGCCGAGCTGGCGGGACTTGGCCGGGCGGCACGCTGGGTCGGGCGCACCCTTGGGCAGTTGCCCGCCGATACGCGCCTGCCCTGGCACCGGGTACTCGGCGCTGGCGGGCGGCTGAGCCTGACGCAGGGCACCCCTTCGGGCGATGAACAGCGCGCCAGACTGCGCGCAGAGGGTGTGAATGTGGCCAATAATCGTGTGGATATGACGCGCCATGGCTGGCGCCCAATGGAGCACAGCGGTTAGAGTGCGCGCTTTGTTTTCGAAAATTTGAGGCAGATGTTGGCCCATGCCCCGTAAAACCTGGCGCGCTGCGCTCGCTGCCTATGCCAGCCCGTCAACCTTGGTACTTTTGCTGCTGGGCTTCGCCGCCGGCCTGCCCTACATGCTGGTGTTCTCGACCCTGTCGGTGTGGCTGCGCGAAGCTGGCGTGGCCCGTGAAACCATTGGCTACGCCAGCCTGATCGGCCTGGCCTATGCCTTCAAATGGGTCTGGTCACCCCTGCTCGACCAGTGGCGCCTGCCGCTGCTTGGCGGCCTCGGGCGCCGGCGCTCGTGGCTGTTGCTGTCGCAATCGCTGGTGGTGATCGGCCTGGTCGGCATGAGCCTGTGCGACCCGCAGCAGCACCTTTCCTGGCTGATCGCCCTGGCGGTGCTGGTGGCCTTTGCCTCGGCCACCCAGGACATCGCCGTCGATGCCTATCGCCTGGAGATTGCCGACGACCAGCGCCAGGCGGCCCTCGCGGCCAGCTACATGGCCGGTTACCGGGTTGCCGCCCTGCTCGCGACCGCAGGTGCACTGTTCTTCGCCGAATGGTTCGGTTCCACTGGCTTCAGCTACCTGCACAAGGCCTGGGCCGGCACCTACGTGCTGTTCGGCGTGATGATGCTGCCAGCGCTGTTCACCACCCTGGTGATGCGTGAGCCACCGGTACCGTTGCGCACCCAGTTGTCGGCTGCGCGCTATGGCCTGATGCACCAGATGGCCTCGGTGTTCGTGCTGATCATCCTGCTGGTGTCAGTACCGGCCAGCTTCACCCAGATGTTCAACACCGGCTGGTCGAGCGTCATTTCCGGCGCTGCGACGCCACTCGACCTGCTGCTCGAAGACCGTGCCTTCCTGCGCCTGATCCTCTACGTGCTGCTGACCTGGGCCTGCCTTTCGAGCATGGGCCGGCGTGGCCTGGCCCCGGTGCTGACACCGGTGCACGACTTCATCGCCCGCTACCGCTGGCAGGCGCTGCTGCTGCTGGGGCTGATCGCCACCTATCGCATGTCGGACACGGTCATGGGCGTGATGGCCAACGTGTTCTACATCGACATGGGCTTCACCAAGGACCAGATCGCCAGCGTCAGCAAGGTCTTCGGCCTGATCATGACCCTGGTCGGTGCCGGCGTCGGCGGCTTGCTGATCGTACGGTTCGGCATCCTGCCGATCCTGTTCATCGGCGGCGCAGCCTCGGCGGCCACCAACATCCTGTTCCTGATGCTGGCCGACATGGGGCCTAACCTGGAAATGCTGGTGGTGACCATTTCGCTGGACAACTTCAGCTCGGGCCTGGCCACCTCGGCGTTCGTCGCCTATTTGTCGAGCCTGACCAACCTGAAGTTCTCGGCCACGCAGTATGCGCTGCTCAGCTCGATCATGCTGTTGCTGCCGCGCCTGATCGGCGGCTATTCAGGGGTGATGGTGGAGAAGTACGGGTATCACGATTTCTTCCTGATCACTGCACTGTTGGGTGTGCCCACGCTGATCCTGATCGCGCTGCACTGGCGCCAGGAAGTGAGCCGGGGAAAGCAGGTGCCGGTGGATAATCCGGCGACCGAGCAGCCCTGATAGCGTTCTACAGCCTGTACTGACCTCTTCGCGGGTTCACCCGCGAAGAGGTCAGTACATCCAACAGAATTTATTGAGCGACAGCCCCTTCCCCAGGCCGCCCGCCTACCACGAACCACAAAGGCCACAGCGCCAAGGCACCCGCCACACCTGCTGCCAGGGCAAAGTGCAGCAAGCTCTCCCCTGCCCCGATCATCGCCAATACCGCACCACCCAGCCCCAGCAAGGCAATGGTGATCATCCCCAGCATCGCCGATACCAACCCCTTGCTCTGCTCGCTGGCGAACAGCGTCATGCGGTACAGCACCGCATTGGCCACGCCCAGCCCCAACGCATACAGCGACATGCCGGCGACCACACTGGTTACCGTCGGCCACAGCCAAGTCGCCAGCACCATCAGGCACAGGCCGGCCAGGTACGGCCCCAGCGCGCCGCGCACAAGGGCCGGCAGCGGGTAACGGTCGGCGATCCGGTTGATGATCAGGTTACCCAGGATCAGCCCGCCGAACACCGGCAACTGCCAAAGCGCATATTCCATCGTGCTCAGCCCCTCATCGTGGATCAGCAGCACTGGCGAAAGGCCGATCCAGCCAATCAGCGGCAGGCCGACCAGGCCCAACGCGGCACTGCCGGCGACGAACTTGCGGTTGGCCAGCAGCTGGCCGTAACCGGCAAGCAGCGGCAGCAGGTGGATTGGGGTAAACGGCAGGCGTGAGCCATCACGACGCTCCACACCGAGGGTTTCCGGCATCAGCCGATGCAGCAGCAGCCAGCACAGCACTGCTCCGACGGCGAAGGCCAGGAACAGCCAGCGCCAGTCCAGCCACTGCAGCATGAGGGTCCCGACCAGCGGCCCGAGCAACGGCGACAGCAAGGCGATATTGGCCAGCAACGCCATCATGCGCACCGCGTCCGCTTCGCTGAACGACTCGTTCAGCGCTGGGTAGCTGACCGTCACCACGAAGCCCAGGCCGATGCCCTGCAGCAGGCGCAGCAGGTTGAACAGGCCAATGTCCTGCACCCAGTAGGTGGCCAGGCAGGCAACGCCGAAGAACGCGCAGCCGGCCAGCAGCAGCGGGCGGCGACCATAGCGGTCGGCCAGCGGGCCGATCAGCCATTGCAGCACCACGCCACCGAGCAGGTACAGGTTGAGCGCGTGGGGAATGTACTCGGGGCTGGCGTTCAGCTGCTCGACCACCACCGGCATGGCCGGCATCACGGCGTCGCTGGCCAGGTAGGTGAGCAGCTCGAACAGGGCCAGGGTCAGGCCGAACAGCAGGGCCCGAAGAGGCGTGATGTAGAGCAGTGGTTTCATGATGGCGTATCGGGTGCAGGCAGGAGGGGACAGGCTATATGCCAGAAATGGCGAGGGATTGCTGTGAACAAGTGTAAGGGGGCTGAAAAGACTGGGGCCGCTTTCGCGGCCCCGGTCTGGCATCACTGCGCTGCAGTTTCCTGCACCACGCGGATCACCCGCTGCGGGAACGGAATGTCGATCCCTTCGGCCTTCAACCGGTCACGGGCATGCTCGTTGAGCATGAACATCACGTCCCAGTAATCGGAGGTCTTGGTCCACAGACGCAGCGACACGGTGATCGAGCTGTCACCCAGGGTCGAGACGACCGCCTGCGGAGCAGGGTCCGCCAGCACGCGCGGGTCCTGAGCCAGCTCCAGCAGCACCTGGCGGGCCTTCTGCAGGTCGGCCTCATAGTCCACGCCCACATCGAACACCACCTTGCGCGTCGGCTGGCGGTTGGTATTGGTAATGATGCCGTTGGACAGGGCACCGTTGGGCATGATCACCGTCTTGTTGTCACCGGTACGCAGCACGGTGTGGAAGATCTGGATGCTGTCGACGGTACCCGACACACCCTGCGCTTCGATCCAGTCACCGATGCGGAACGGGCGGAACATCAGGATCAGCACACCACCCGCGAAGTTCGCCAGGCTGCCCTGCAAGGCCAGGCCGATGGCCAGGCCGGCGGCACCGATGGCGGCGACGAACGAAGTGGTCTCGATGCCGATCATCGACGCCACGCTGACGAACAGCAGCACTTTCAGCACGATGTTCGACAAGGTGCTGATGAAGCCTTGCAGCGCCAGGTCGGCGTTACGCAGCCCAACCAGTTTGCCCAGGCGGGCGCTGACCTTGTTGATGATCCACCAGCCGACAGCCAGGGTCAGCAGTGCCAGCAGAAAGCGGCTGCCGTATTCCATGATCAAGGGGACCCAGGTCTGCGATTGGCGGACCAGCTGATCGACTTCAGCGTTCAAATCCATGTATTCATCTCCTGATGCCGAGCGGCACGTACACAGTAAAGCGGGCCGCGGGTCTGACAGCGGCCATGGCCCCCATGGACATCATTACGCCATCGAGGTTCCGCACAACCCTGCGATCAGTCGCGGAAGTTGTTGAACTGGATCGGCATGTCGAATTCCTTGGTGCGCAGCAGGGCAATGGCTTCCTGCAGGTCGTCGCGCTTCTTGCCGGTGACCCGCACCTGCTCGCCCTGGATGGCGGCCTGGACCTTGAGCTTGCCGTCCTTGATGGTGGCGACGATCTTCTTGGCCAGGTCCTTGTCGATGCCTTCGCGGAACTTGGCTTCCTGTTTCTTTTCCTTGCCCGAGGCGTACGGGTCCTTGGTTTCCAGGCACTTGACGTCGATCTTGCGCTTGACCAGCGCCAGGCGCAGGATTTCCATCATGGCTTCGAGCTGGAACTCTTCCTCGGCGGTCAGCACCACGGTCTGCTCCTTGTCCTTGAACTCGAAGCTGCCCTTGCCCTTGAGGTCATAGCGGCGATCAAGGTCCTTGATGGCGTTGTCGACCGCGTTCTGCACTTCGTGCTTGTCCAGTTCCGATACCACGTCGAACGAAGGCATGGGTAATCTCCATAAAATAAACGCGCGCTCAGTCTGAACATGGAGCGCGTCGGTGTTAGCGGGTTAAAATGCGGGCTCATTATAACGGGTTGCGAAACGCAGATGAGCAGCACCTGGCATATTCTCGGCGCCGGTAGCCTCGGCAGCCTCTGGGCCTGCCGCCTGGCACGCGCTGGCAAGGCAGTACGCCTGATCCTGCGTGATGCGCAGCGCCTGCAGGCCTACCAGCAGGCCGGCGGCCTGACCCTGCTCGAACAGGAGCAAACCCGGCTCTACGCCATCCCGGCCGAAACGGCCGAGTCCGGCGGGCCGATCCATCGCCTGCTGGTGGCCTGCAAGGCCTACGATGCCGCCCCCGCCATCGCCCGCCTGGCACCGCGCCTGGCGGAGGGCGCGGAAATCGTGCTGCTGCAGAACGGCCTGGGCAGCCAGGACGAAGTCGCCGACCAGGTCCCCCTCGCCCGCTGCATCTTCGCCTCCAGCACCGAAGGCGCATTCCGTGAGGACGACTGGCGGGTGCGCTTCGCCGGGCATGGCTTCAACTGGCTGGGGGACCCGGCCAACCCCACTGTCCCCGAATGGTTCGATGACCTGAATGACGCCGGCATCCCGGGCGAATGGACTGTCGATATCCTTACCCGCCTGTGGCGCAAGCTGGCGCTCAACTGCGCCATCAACCCGCTGACCGTGCTGCACGATTGCCAGAACGGCGGTTTGCTCGGGCATCTCGACGAGGTCGAGGTATTGAGCACGGAACTGGCCGAACTGCTGCGCCGTTGCGGCCAGCCCGAAGCGGCGGCCGATCTGGACGAGGAAGTGCAACGGGTGATCCTGGCCACCGCAGCCAACTACTCTTCCATGTACCAGGACGTGCGCGCTGGCCGGCGTACCGAGGTGCACTACCTGCTGGGCCACGCCTGCCGGGCAGCCGAGCGCCACGGCATGGTGCTGCCACGGCTGGAACACCTGCACCAGCGCCTGGTCGATAACCTGCGAGCGCGTGGTTTACCCAGCGCCTGACGTCAACCCAATACGGACATTGCCTTGCCCATGAGCCTGCGCCAACGCCTGGAAAACCTCCCGGTCGGGCAGAAACTGCTGGCAGCCCTGCTGGTGCTGCTGGTGACCATCCTGCTGGTCGCCAACCTGACCTTCATCAGCGCCGCCTACTGGATCACCCAGGAGAGCATGGCGCCGCAGGCATTGCAGACCATCGGCAAGCTGGTGGCCAACCCGCAACTGTCGGCCCGTGCCGGCGACTCGGCCGAGACTGCCACGGCACTGCTCAAGGAGCTGGACAGCTACACCCCGCTACGCGCCGCCGCCATCTACGGCGGCGACGGCAGCATGCTGGCCCAGTTGCAGCACGGCGAACCACTGGCCCTGCCCAAGCGCTACCGCAACATCGACGGCTGGCGCCTCATGGAGTTTCGCAGCACCCAGCTGATCCGCATCCCGCGTGACGCCAGCCCACCGGCGCACCTGCTGCTGGTGGCCAGCAGTGAACTGCCCACGGCGTTCTACACCGGCACGCTCAGTGCCAGCCTGGCGATCCTGGTATTCAGCATCCTGCTGTGGATGATCATCGCCCGACAGATCAAGCGCCTGATCACCCAGCCGATCAACCAGCTCGAAGAACTCAGCCGCCAGGTCACCCGCGAAGAAAGCTATGCCTTGCGCGCCACCCGTGGCAACGACGACGAGATCGGCAGCCTGGCCGAAGCCTTCAACACCATGCTTTCGCGTATCGAGGCCCGCGAGCAGCAGCTCAAGCGCACTCGCGACGAATTCCAGACGGCCTACGACCAGGCACAGGGCCTGGCCGAGGAAACCCGTCACACCAATCGCAAGCTGGAGCTGGAAGTCCAGGTGCGCAGCAAGATCGAGAAGAAGCTCACCGGTTTTCAGAATTACCTCAACAGCATCATCGACTCCATGCCCTCGGCGCTGATCGCCCTCGATGAGCAGCTTTACGTCACCCAATGGAACCACGAAGCCACGGTGCTCTCCGGCACGCCGCTGGACGAAGCGCTGAACCAGCCGATATTCATCGCCTTCGAACCGCTCAAGCCGTTCCTGCCGCAACTCAAGGAAAGCGTCGAAAAGCACCGGGTGGCGAAGATCGAGCGGGTCACCTGGCCCAAGGGCGACGACCTGCGCCATTACGCCCTGACCTTCTACCCGCTGATGGGCGGCGGCGGCCGCGGCGTGGTCATCCGTATCGACGACATCACCCAGCGCCTGTCGCTGGAAGAAATGATGGTGCAGTCCGAGAAGATGCTCTCGGTCGGCGGCCTCGCAGCCGGCATGGCCCACGAAATCAACAACCCGCTGGGCGCGATCCTGCACAACGTGCAGAACATCCGCCGGCGCCTGTCGCCGGATCTGCCGCGCAACCAGGAGCAGGCGAGCGAGCTGGGCATCGACCTGGCCAGCGTCAACCGCTACCTGGACAACCGCGAAGTGCCGCAACTGCTCGACGGCATCCAGCAGGCCGGCGCACGCGCCGCCAAGATCGTCACCCACATGCTCAGCTTCAGCCGCCGCAGCAACCGCCTGCTGGTACCTTGCGAACTGCCGGCGTTGATCGACCAGGCCGTGGAAATTGCCAGCAACGACTTCGACCTGACCATCGGCTTCGACTTCAAGGGCCAGGCCATCGTCCGCCAGTTCGACCCCAACCTCGGCCCGGTGCCCTGTACCGCCAACGAGCTGGAGCAGGTGCTGTTGAACCTGCTGAAGAACGCCGCCCAGGCCATCCACCAGCGGCCACAGCCCAGCGAGCCAGGGCGCATCATCCTGCGCACCAAACTCAACCCGCCGTGGGCCGAGATCCAGGTCGAGGACAACGGTGTGGGCATGCCCGAAACCGTGCGCAAACGCACCTTCGAGCCGTTCTTCACCACCAAGGAAATTGGCCAGGGTACCGGACTCGGGCTCTCGGTTTCGTACTTCATCATCACCAACAACCACAAGGGGCAGATGGAAGTGCAGTCCACGCCCGGCCAGGGCACCTGCTTCACCCTGCGCCTGCCCCTCGGCCAGCCGCCAGCGGCCGCGCCGACCCACACGGAGGCATGACATGGGCTATCGCCTGTCGAAGATCTACACCCGCACTGGCGACAAGGGCGAAACCGGCCTGGGCGACGGGCGACGGGTGCCCAAGGACCATCCACGGGTCGAAGCGATCGGTGAGGTGGACAGCCTCAACAGCCAGCTCGGGGTGCTGCTGGCCGGCCTGGATGACCACAAGCTGGATGAGGTGAGCAACGTTCTGGCGCCTTGCCAGCATCGCTTGTTCGACCTTGGCGGCGAGTTGGCGATGCCCAGCTATCAGGCCTTGAACCAGGCCGAGGTGGAGCGCCTGGAGGCGGCGATCGATGTATGGAACGAGGAACTGGGGCCGCTGCAGAACTTCATTCTGCCCAGTGGTTCGGCACTGGTGGCGCAGGCCCATGTGTGCCGTAGCCTGGCGCGCAGTGCCGAGCGGCGGTGTCAGCAGTTGAATGCGCTGGAGCCGTTGGCGGGGGTTGGGTTGGCTTATATCAACCGGCTGTCCGATCTGCTGTTTGTGGCAGCGCGGATCATCGGGCGGCGGCAGGGGGTTGCGGAGGTTTTGTGGCAGCCTGCGCAACAGCCTAAGGGCTGATAGCGCCGGGGCCGCAAAGCGGCCCCGGATACTCAGGCCTCAGGCCAGAACGCTCGAATCCCAGCAACACCTTGGGCCCCGGCTTCCCAGGCCTTCTCCCGCTCACCCGGCCCAACCCCACCCAGCAGGTAAACCGGCTGGTTGAAGCCGGTAATCAGCCGCTGCGCCTCATCCCACCCCAACGGCACCGCCTCGGGATGGGTCTGGGTCGCCTGCACCGGCGACAGGGTGATGAAATCCACCCCCATCTGCTCGGCCAGCGCCAGCTCTTCGGCACTGTGGCACGACGCCGCCAGCCAGCGCTCAGTGGGGAACGGGCGGCCTTTGGCTGCGTATTTGCGCAGCTGCGCGGCGGTCAGGTGCCAGCCGGCCGACGGGAAGTCGCCCAGCCACTCCAGCGGCCCCTTGAGCATCAGCTGCGCCTTGCCGGCGCACAGGCCGACCGCGTCCACCGCCACATCGCGATACTTGGGGTCGTACATGTCCGGGGCGCGCAGCTGGATCAGGCGAATACCGTTGGCCACGGCCTTCTGGATACCCTTGAGCAGCTGCGGCACTTCCAGGCCATCCGGCGTGATCAGGTACTGATCCGGCAAGCGCGCAGCCGCGACGATCGGCTTGTTGGCTTCAGGGAATTGGTACTGTGCCAGCTCCCGGGGTGCGACCCAGGCCAGCGGCTGGCCTTCGGCGCCATGGGGCTCACCGGTGAACGCATCGACCTCGCGGACATCCAGCAGCACCTGTTTGTCCGGGTAGTCGTGGCTGACCTTGATCAGTGGCCGCGAACGGGTCACTTCGATGCCCAGCTCTTCGCGCAGTTCGCGGGCCAAGGCCGCTTCGACGCCTTCGCCCTCTTCCACCTTGCCGCCGGGGAATTCCCACAGGCCACCCTGATGCTGGGTATCGGCGCGGCGCGCAATCAGAATGCGCCCGTCATTGCCGCGAATCACCGCGGCTACTACATGAATACGTTTCAACCTGCACGCTCCGCCAGGCCAGCTTGCTGCCAGGCCTTGAAGGCCGGCCACTGGTAAAGGGTTTCGATATAGCTGGCAGCCTTGGCGGGCACTTCCACGCGGTAGGTCCGCAGGCGCACCGCCACCGGGGCGAAGAAGGCATCGGCCAGGGCGACGCACAGCGACCAGGAGGAATACAGCTTGTCGCCGATGATCTGGTGATAGCTCATGGTTCGGCTCCATGTTTTTGGGGAATTTGGGGCTGCTTTGCAGCCCCTTTACATCAGGTACGGTATTCGGCGTTGATCTTCACGTATTCGTGGGACAGGTCGGTGGTCCAGATGGTTTCGCTGCACTGGCCACGGCCAAGCTCGATACGGATGGTGATCTCTTCCTGTGCCATCACTGCCGAACCCTGCGCTTCGGTGTAGCTCGGGCTACGGCCGCCTTGGCTGGCGATGCATACGCTGTCCAGATACACGTCGATCAGGCTGACATCCAGCTCCGGCACACCGGCACGGCCCACGGCAGCCAGGATACGGCCCCAGTTCGGGTCGGAAGCGAACAGCGCGGTCTTGATCAGTGGCGAGTGGGCCACGGCGTAACCGACATCCAGGCATTCCTGGTGATTACCACCACCGTTGACCTGCACGGTAACGAACTTGGTGGCACCTTCGCCGTCACGGACGATGGCCTGGGCCACTTCCATGCACACTTCGAATACGGCCTTCTTCAGTGCTTCGAACAGCGCGCCGCTGGCCTCGGTGACTTCCGGCAGGTTGGCCTTGCCGGTGGCGATCAGCATGCAGCAGTCGTTGGTCGAGGTGTCGCCGTCGATGGTGATGCGGTTGAACGACTTGTTGGCGCCGTCGAGGATCAGGTCCTTGAGCACGGCCGGGGCGACCTTGGCGTCGGTGGCGATGTAGCCGAGCATGGTGGCCATGTTCGGGCGAATCATGCCGGCGCCTTTGCTGATACCGGTGACGGTGACGGTGACGCCATCGTGCTGGAACTGGCGGCTGGCACCTTTTGGCAGGGTGTCGGTGGTCATGATGCCGGTGGCGGCTTCAGCCCAGTGGTTTTCCGACAGGTTGTCCAGGGCGGCCTGCAGCGCGCCTTCGATCTTCTCGACCGGCAGTGGCTCACCGATCACACCGGTGGAGAACGGCAGCACCGACTCGGCCGGCACGCCGGTCAGTTCGGCCAGCTTGGCGCAGGTACGTTCGGCAGCGGCCAGGCCTGGCGCGCCGGTACCGGCGTTGGCATTGCCGGTGTTGGTCAGCAGGTAGCGCACGGTGCCCTGCACGCGCTGCTTGGACAGGATCACCGGAGCTGCACAGAAGGCGTTGAGGGTGAACACGCCAGCCACGCTGGAGCCTTCGGCGCAGCGCATGACCACCACATCCTTGCGCCCAGGACGCTTGATGCCGGCAGAAGCAATACCGAGTTCAAAACCCGGAACCGGGTGCAGGGTGGGCAAAGGACCAAGACCAACAGCCATTAGAGCGCTCCTAGAAAAACGGTGAATATGGAAAAAGGGGGCCGCAATGCGGCCCCCAGGGTTGTCACGATACAACAATCAGCTCAGGTCACTCGATCTGACCATGGCAATGCTTGAATTTCTTGCCCGAACCACACCAGCACGGCTCGTTGCGGCCCAGCTTCAGGTCGTTGCGCACCGGGGCAGCGGCCACGGCCACTTCGGCACCCTCCTCGCTCAGTTGCTCGCTTTCGAGGCCCGGCGCAGCGGCGTGCTGGAACTGCATGCGGCTGGCCAGCTCCTCGGCTTCGCGGCGCAGACGGGCTTCTTCTTCGGCCGGGTCTTCGCGGCGTACCTGAACGTGCGACAGCACGCGGATGGTGTCGCGCTTGATCGACTCGAGCAGCTCCTGGAACAGCGAGAACGACTCGCGCTTGTATTCCTGCTTCGGGTTCTTCTGTGCATAACCACGCAGGTGGATACCGTGACGCAGGTGGTCCATGGTCGACAGGTGGTCTTTCCACAGGTCGTCCAGCACGCGCAGCAGGATCTGCTTCTCGAAGGTACGCAGGGCTTCGATACCGGCCTGGTCTTCCTTCTCGGTGTATGCGGTGGTGATCTCGTTCAGCAGCTTCTCGCGCAGGGTCTCCTCGTAGAGGTGATCGTCCTCGTCCAGCCACTGCTGGATCGGCAGCTTCATGGCGAAGTCGCTGGCCAGCGAAGCTTCGAGGCCGGCCACGTCCCACTGCTCTGGCAGCGACTGCGGCGGGATGTGCTGGCTGATGGTGGCGTCCAGCACTTCCTGGCGGAACTCGACGATGGTGTCGCCAATGTTCTCGGCCGCCAGCAGGCTGTTGCGCATGTGGTAGATCACCTTGCGCTGTTCGTTGGCCACGTCATCGTATTCGAGCAGCTGTTTGCGGATGTCGAAGTTGCGGCCTTCGACCTTGCGCTGGGCTTTCTCGATGGCGTTGGTGACCATGCGATGCTCAATGGCCTCGCCGGACTGCATGCCCAGTGCCTTCATGAAGTTCTTCACCCGATCAGAGGCGAAGATGCGCATCAGGCTGTCTTCCAGCGACAGGTAGAAGCGGCTCGAACCTGGGTCGCCCTGACGGCCGGAACGGCCACGCAGCTGGTTGTCGATACGGCGCGATTCGTGGCGCTCGGAGGCGATCACGTGCAGGCCACCGGCTTGAATCACCTGCTGGTGACGCTTCTGCCAGTCGGCCTTGATCTGGGCGATCTGCTCAGGGGTCGGGCTTTCCAGGGCAGCCACTTCGGCCTCCCAGTTACCGCCCAGCAGGATGTCGGTACCACGGCCGGCCATGTTGGTGGCAATGGTCAGCGCACCCGGGGCACCGGCCTGCGCGATGATTTCGGCTTCCTTCTCGTGGTACTTGGCGTTCAGTACCTTATGGTCGATACCTTCCTTCTTCAGCAGGTTCGACATGTGCTCCGAGGTTTCGATGGTGGCGGTACCCACCAGGATCGGGCGGCCCTGGGTCATGCTCTCTTTGATGTCGGCGATGATCGCGGCGTATTTCTCGTCGGCGGTCAGGTACACCAGGTCGTTGAAGTCTTTACGCGCGAGCGGCTTGTTCGGCGGAATGACCATCACGTTGAGGGCGTAGATCGACTGGAACTCGAACGCTTCGGTGTCGGCGGTACCGGTCATGCCGGACAGCTTGGTGTACAGGCGGAAGTAGTTCTGGAAGGTGGTCGAAGCCAGGGTCTGGCTTTCGGCCTGGATGTTCAGGTTTTCTTTCGCCTCGATGGCCTGGTGCAGGCCTTCGGACAGGCGACGGCCAGGCATGGTACGGCCGGTGTGCTCGTCGATCAGCAGGACCTGACCGTCCTGGACGATGTATTCGATGTTGCGGTGGAACAGCTTGTGCGCACGCAGACCAGCGTAGACGTGGGTCAGCAGGCCCAGGTTATGCGCCGAGTACAGGCTCTCGCCTTCGGCCAGCAAGCCTGCCTGGGTGAGCATCTCTTCGATGAACTGGTGACCGGCTTCGTTGAGCTCGACCTGGCGGCTCTTCTCGTCGATGGTGAAGTGGCCTTCCTGGGTGACCTGGCCTTCGACTTCTTCGATGTGCTGGGTCAGGCGCGGAATCAGGCGGTTGATCTCGATGTACAGCTTGGAGCTGTCTTCGGCCTGGCCGGAGATGATCAGCGGGGTGCGCGCTTCGTCGATGAGGATCGAGTCGACTTCGTCGATCACGGCGAAGTTCAGTTCACGCTGGAACTTCTCTTCCTGGCTGAACGCCATGTTGTCGCGCAGGTAGTCGAAACCGAATTCGTTGTTGGTGCCGTAGGTGATGTCGGCGGCGTAGGCGGCGCGCTTTTCTTCAGGCGGCTGGAAGGCCGAGACGATGCCTACGGACAGGCCGAGGAATTCGTACAGCGGGCGCATCCAGTTGGCGTCACGGCGGGCCAGGTAGTCGTTCACCGTGACCACGTGTACGCCTTTGCCAGACAGGGCATTGAGGTAAACGGCCAGGGTACCGACCAAGGTCTTGCCTTCACCGGTACGCATTTCTGCGATCATGCCCTCGTGCAGGGTCATGCCGCCGATCAGCTGCACGTCGAAGTGGCGCATGCCCATCACGCGCTTGCCGGCCTCACGGGCCACGGCAAAGGCTTCGGGCAGCAGTTGGTCCAATGTCTCGCCTTTGGCCAGGCGCTCCTTGAACTCTGCGGTCTTGCCCCGCAGTTGCTCATCGGAGAGGGCCACCATCTTCTCTTCGAAGGCATTGACGATAGCTACCGTCTTGAGCATGCGTTTGACTTCACGCTCGTTCTTGCTTCCAAAAAGTTTCTTTAACAAAGGCGCAAACATATCGGCAGGATCTTCCACACGTAGGGATGGAGGGCGGCCCCATGAGTCGCCCGTGCAGCCCTTAGGCCGCATGCGAACGAGCATTCTACCCGGAAACGATGGTGAGGAAAGTGGTCGATTGCCACGATGCTGGCACAGCGCTTAGGCGGGGGCTTTTCTAAGATAGGGGCATTTTCCCCGAGTTCAACCCGCAGGTTGATGAAACGTAGCGAGAATGACTCGTATCCGTTCCCGCGAGGGGGTGGTGTGGCCTGCAGAGGTGTTAGACTGGCAACCTTGTCACCCTCATTCAAACCGCCATGGCCTTCAAACCCTCTCCTGCACAGCCGCCCGCTACCCTGCTGCGCCAGAACCGCCCGCTGCGCCTGCTGCTGAACCAGGCCGAGCGCCTGGCGCACCTGCAGCGCCTGCTGGAAAGCCAGCTGCAGCCGGCTGCCCGTGAGCATTGCCATGTGGCCTCGTGGCGTGATGGCACGTTGTTGCTGGTGGTTACCGACGGCCACTGGGCTACTCGCCTGCGCTACCAGCAGAAGCGTCTGCAGCGCCAGCTGCAGGCCCTGGAAGCCTTTGGCAACCTGCAGCGTATTCTCTACAAGGTGCAGCCACCGCTGGTGCCGGCCAAGCGTGGCGGTAACACGACGGCGCTGTCGAACGATGCCGCCGACAGTATCCGCGATTCCGCCGAAGGCATCGCCGATCCGAAACTGCGTGCCGCCCTCGAACGGCTGGCGGCTCATGCGAAGGGTAAAGGCTAGGGGCGCTTGCCTCGAGTTTTGTGCTGGCGCTCGATCTCACAGGCGCTGAAAAGCTCATGCCAGGCACCCTCGCCCCCACGACGTCCGTCATCCAGAAATAAAAAAGGCCACCCGAAGGTGGCCTTAATCACACTAGAGAGAGTGTTCGAACTTACACGGCCGCAACAGGGCGCATGTACGAGATCGGTGCCGTACTGGCATCTTCGAAAGTGACCACTTCCCAAGCATCGGTTTCAGCAATGAGCTTGCGCAGCAGCTGGTTGTTCAGCGCGTGGCCGGACTTGTAGCCCTTGAACTCGCCGATCAGGCTGTTGCCCAGCAGGTAAAGGTCGCCGATGGCGTCGAGGATCTTGTGCTTGACGAATTCGTCATCGGAACGAAGGCCGTCTTCGTTGAGCACACCAGTCTCGTCGACCACGATGGCGTTCTCGACACTGCCACCCAACGCAAGGTTGTGCTTGCGCAGGTACTCGATGTCACGCATGAAGCCGAAAGTACGGGCGCGGCTGACTTCCTTCACGAACGAGGTGCTGGAGAAGTCGACGACCGCACTCTGGGTCTGGCCCTTGAGGACCGGGTGATCGAAGTCGATCTCGAAGCTCACCTTGAACCCGTCGAATGGCAGGAAGGTGGCGCTCTTGTCGCCCTCCGTCACTGTCACTTCGCGCAGGATGCGGATGAACTTCTTCGCTGCGTCCTGCTCTTCCAGGCCGGCAGACTGAATCAGGAATACGAAGGGACCGGCGCTGCCATCCATGATCGGCACTTCCGAGGCGGAGAGCTCGACGTAGGCGTTATCGATGCCCAGGCCCGCCATGGCGGAGAGCAGGTGCTCGACCGTATCGACCTTGACGTCACCGTTGACCAGCGTGGTGGACATGGTGGTCTCACCGACGTTGGCCGCACGCGCCGGGATCTCGACCACAGGGTCAAGGTCGGCGCGACGGAAGACGATGCCGGTGTCGACAGGCGCAGGCTTGAGGGTCAGGTAGACCTTCTCCCCGGAGTGCAGGCCGACGCCCGTGGCACGGATGGTATTCTTCAGGGTGCGTTGTCTAATCATGGCATTGGCCGCTTCAGCGCAAATAATGCGAACAGGTATCAACAAAGGCTGGGGATGATAACAGACCCGGCCTTTGCTGAACACCAATCACCCTTATACCCCTGATAAATTCCATCAATCGGCCTGACGACGCAGGAAGGCTGGGATATCGAGGTAGTCCAGGTCATCCTGTGGGTTGAGTTTAGCTGCCGCAGCGGCACCTGCGTGGGCCTGGTTGCGCATCACGGTCGGGCGCTCCAGATCACGGTAGTTGACGGCTGGCTGCTCCTGGCGAACCGGCGCCGGGTTGGAAGCCTCGTACACCTGCTGAGCGGTCTGCAGGGTGTTGTCGACTACCTTGACCGGTTTTTCGATGCGCGCGCCCAGACCAGTGGCAACCACGGTCACATGCAGCTCGTCGCGCATGTCAGGGTCGATCACGGTGCCGACCTTGACCATGGCGTGGTCGGAGGCGAAGGCTTCGATGATGCTACCCACGTCGGAGTATTCACCCAGCGACAGGTCAGGACCTGCGGTGATGTTCACCAGGATGCCGCGGGCGCCCTGCAGGTTGACGTCTTCGAGCAGCGGGTTGCGGATTGCCGCCTCGGTGGCTTCGCGAGCACGGTTCGGGCCGCTGGCGCAGCCGGTACCCATCATCGCCATGCCCATTTCACCCATGACGGTGCGCACGTCGGCGAAGTCGACGTTGATCATGCCCGGGCGCTTGATGATGTCGGAGATACCGCGAACGGCACCGGCCAGTACATCGTCAGCCTTGGCAAAGGCGGACAGCAGGCTGGCATCCTTGCCCAGGATGGTCAGCAGCTTCTCGTTGGGGATGGTGATGAGCGAGTCGACGCTCTCAGCCAGCATGCGGATGCCTTCGTCGGCGATCTGCATGCGCTTGCGGCCTTCGAACGGGAACGGACGGGTCACCACTGCAACGGTGAGGATGCCCATTTCCTTGGCCACTTCGGCGATGATCGGCGCCGCGCCGGTACCGGTACCGCCGCCCATGCCGGTGGTGATGAACACCATGTTGGTGCCCTGCAGCACCTCGGCGATGCGCTCACGGTCCTCCAGAGCCGCCTGACGGCCGACTTCCGGATTGGCACCGGCACCCAAACCCTTGGTCACGCCGGTACCCAGTTGCAGGATGGTGCGTGCGCCGATGTTTTTCAGCGCCTGGGCATCGGTGTTGGCGCAGATGAACTCGACGCCTTCGATGCTGCTCTTCACCATGTGGTTGACGGCGTTGCCGCCGCCACCGCCAACGCCGATCACTTTGATGACCGGACTTTGCGGGACGTTGTCTACGAGCTCGAACATTTTCCCTCTCCTTACAGTTCTCTAGTTGTCGCGCCTACCACTACTGCTTTGAAACTTAGAAGTTGCCCTGGACCCACCGCTTGAAGCGTTCAAGCACTGGGGCCTTCGGTTCATCGCCATAGCTGTTGCTGCTGCTGTTGCTGTTACCGGTCAGGACCATGTCCTCGGACTGCTTGAGCAGGCCGTAGGTGAGCAAGCCCACGCCGGTGGAATAGATCGGGTTGCGCACCACGTCGCTCAGCCCCCGAACGCTGTGCGGTACGCCCAGGCGTACCGGCATGTGGAAGATTTCCTCGGCCAGTTCCACGGCACCTTCCATCTTCGCAGTGCCGCCGGTGAGGACGATGCCGGCTGGCACCAGGTCCTCGTAGCCGCTGCGGCGCAGTTCGGCCTGGATCAGGGTGAAGAGCTCGTCGTAACGTGGCTCCACCACCTCGGCCAGGGCCTGGCGCGACAGCTCGCGCGGTGGGCGGTCGCCCACGCTCGGCACCTTGATGGTCTCGCCGGCACCGGCCAGTTTGGCCAGGGCGCAGGCGTAGCGGATCTTGATTTCCTCGGCGTACTGGGTTGGCGTACGCAGGGCCATGGCGATGTCGTTGGTCACCTGGTCGCCGGCAATCGGGATGACCGCGGTGTGACGGATCGCGCCCTCGGTGAAGATGGCGATGTCAGTGGTGCCACCACCGATGTCCACCAGGCACACACCCAGCTCTTTCTCGTCATCGGTCAGCACCGAGTAGGCCGAGGCCAACTGCTCGAGGATGATGTCGTCGATTTCCAGGCCGCAGCGGCGTACGCACTTCTCGATGTTCTGCGCCGCGTTGACCGCGCAGGTGACCACGTGAACCTTGGCCTCCAGACGCACACCAGACATGCCCAGCGGCTCGCGCACGCCTTCCTGGTTGTCGATCACGTAGTCCTGCGGCAGGGTGTGCAGCACGCGTTGGTCAGCCGGAATGGCCACGGCCTGGGCGGCATCGAGCACGCGTTCGAGGTCGGCAACACTGACCTCACGATCGCGGATGGCGACGATGCCGTGGGAGTTCAGGCTGCGGATGTGGTTGCCGGCCACGCCGACGAACGCCGAGTGGATACGGCAGCCGGCCATCAGCTGGGCTTCTTCCACCGCGCGCTGGATCGACTGCACGGTCGATTCGATGTTCACCACCACGCCCTTCTTCAGGCCGCGGGACGGATGGGTGCCGATGCCCACGATCTCGAGGGTGCCGTCTTCGCCCACTTCACCCACCAGCGCCACCACCTTGGAGGTGCCGATGTCCAGCCCGACGATCATTTTGCCGCTATGCGCGTTTGCCATGGTCCTGCCTCTCTCTAATTCTTCGCAACGGCGGGTTTGGCCGTCGTCGGTGCGTTCGGTTCCCGCCAACCAACGGCAAGTCCGTTGGAGTAACGCAGATCAATGCGGGCGATATTGGTGATCTGCTCTTTGAGTGTCTTGTCGTAAATGGCAATGAAACGGCGCATCTTCTCCACCAGGTGGTCGCGCCCCAACAGCAGCTCGATGCCCGGCCCGGCACTGCTCGCACCGGTGGTCAGGAACCAGCTGCCCCGCTCGCGCAGCTCCAGGCGAGCGATGGAAAAGCCCAGGGGGCGCAGCATCTGGCTCAATACCTGATATTGCTGCATGACTTGTTGCTGAGCGCGCTGCGGCCCGGCCAGCTGCGGCAGGTGCTCGTAGTTGGCCAGTTCGCGCGGGGTGAAGGCCTGGCCCTGGTTGTTGAGCAGGGCTTCGTCACCCCAGCGTGCCACCGGCAGCTGTTCTTCCAGGCGAATCACCACTTCGTCGGGCCACACCCGGCGTACTTCGGCGTGGGCGATCCATGGCATCTGCTCGAGCTCGGCGCGCATCGCCGTGAGGTCGACGCTGAAGAAGCTCGCCGCCACATACGGCGCAATGCGCTGCTGCACCGACTGCTGGCTGATGTAGCTGAGGTCACCCTGCACGTCGATCTTGGTGATCGGCCGGTCGGCATAGGGCATCAGGCGGATGGCGCCCTCATAGGCACCAAAGCCCGCAGCCACCAGCACGATCGGCCACAGCAGGCGTTTCAGGCCGCCCAGGCTGGGCCGCGGCAGGCGCGCCGATACGGGCTCGTCGGCCACCAGTCGGCTGGCACCACGCGGCACCGGCTTGCTACGGCCGGTAACGGGTTGCTGCTGACGTATCATTGCGCCTTGCATGATGGTTAACCTCGCGTCTTCACGCTTTCAGCCAGGATCGCCAGCACCAGTTGCTGGAAGTCCAGGCCGGCCGCGCGGGCCGCCATGGGCACCAGGCTATGGTCGGTCATGCCGGGTGCGGTGTTGACTTCGAGCAGCCAGAACCGGCCCTGCTCGTCCTGCATCACGTCCAGCCGGCCCCAGCCTTCGATGCCGATGGCATCGCAGGCGCGCGCGGTCAGGTCGATCAGTTCCTGCTCCTTGGCACTGTCCAGGCCGCACGGGATGCGGTACTGGGTGTCATTGGCGATGTACTTGGCGTCGTAGTCGTAGAACACGTGCGGTGTGCCCAGGGCGATCGGCGGCAGCACCTGGCCACGCAGAACGGCGATGGTGAACTCCGGGCCGTGGATCCATTGCTCGACCAGGACTTGCGAATCGTAATGGGCGGCATCCTTCCAGGCGGCGACCAGCTCTTTCACGCTGCCCACCTTGGCCATGCCGATGCTGGAGCCTTCATGGGCCGGTTTGACGATCAGCGGGAAGCCCAGTTCCGTACCGGCGGCAACACAATCGTCTTCGCTGGCCAGCACCGCGTGACGCGGGGTCGGAATACCCAGGCTCTGCCACACCTGCTTGGTGCGCAGTTTGTCCATGGCCAGGGCCGAGGCGAGGATGCCGCTGCCGGTGTAGGGAATCCCTAAGCATTCGAGCAGGCCCTGCATGCTGCCGTCTTCACCGCCACGGCCGTGGAGGATGATGAAGGCACGGTCGATCTTCTCGCTCTGCAGGCGCACCAGCAGGTCGTCACCGACATCGATGCCGACCACGTCGACACCAGCAGTGGTCAGCGCGTCGATCACCGCAGCGCCGGACTTCAGCGACACTTCACGCTCGGCGCTCTTGCCGCCGTACAGCACAGCCACGCGGCCGAATGCTTTCACGTCCAGGGTCGAGCGCAGTTGTTCGTAGGCGCTGGTCATTTCGACTTCTCCTGCTTGGCGCCAGCGAACAGCGGGCTTTTCATCAGTTGCGGGGCCAGGCCACCGACGTCACCGGCACCCTGGCAGATCAGGATGTCGCCAGCGCGCAGCAGCGGTTTGACCAGCGGTGCCAGTTCGGCGCCGCGTTCGATGTAGATCGGGTCCAGCTTGCCGCGCTGGCGGATGCTGTGGCACAGCTGGCGGCTGTCGGCGCCGGGGATCGGCTCTTCGCCGGCCGGGTAGACCTCCATCAACAGCAGCACGTTGGCATCGCCCAGTACCTGGACGAAATCGTCGTACAGGTCGCGAGTACGGCTGTAACGGTGCGGCTGGTAGACAATCACCAGGCGGCGGCTTGGCCAGCCACCGCGCACGGCCTTGATCACTGCAGCCACTTCGGTCGGGTGGTGACCATAGTCGTCGACCAGCATCACGCTGCCGCCATCGACCGGCAGTTCGCCGTACACCTGGAAGCGTCGGCCGACACCTTGGAAGCCGGACAGCCCCTGGACGATGGCTTCGTCGCTGATGCCTTCGTCGGTGGCGATGGCGATGGTGGCCAAGGCATTGAGCACGTTGTGATTGCCGGGCATGTTCACCGACACCTCAAGCGGCTCGCAGTCGCGGCGCAGCACGGTGAAGTGGGTCTGCATGCCCTGCTGGCGCACGTTGATGGCGCGGATGTCGGCCTCTTCGCTGAAACCGTAGGTGACGGTCGGGCGCTTGACCTGCGGCAGGATCTCGCGCACGACAGGGTCGTCCAGGCACATCACGGCCAAGCCGTAGAACGGCAGGTTGTGCAGGAACTCGACGAAGGTCTTCTTCAGTTTGTTGAAGTCGCCTTCGTAGGTCGCCATGTGGTCGGCGTCGATGTTGGTGACCACGGCTACCATCGGCTGCAGGTGCAGGAAGCTGGCATCACTTTCGTCAGCTTCGGCAATCAGGTAGCGGCTGGTGCCCAGCTGCGCGTTGGTGCCGGCAGCGGTCAGGCGGCCACCGATGACGAAGGTCGGGTCCAGGCCACCGGCGGCGAACACCGAAGCCAGCAAGCTGGTAGTGGTGGTCTTGCCATGGGTACCGGCAACCGCCACGCCGTGACGGTAGCGCATCAGCTCGGCGAGCATCTCGGCACGCGGCACCACAGGGATGCGACGCTCCAGGGCCGTGGCGACTTCCGGGTTGGCCGGGTTGATCGCACTGGACACCACCAGCACATCGGCATTGGCTGCGTTCTCGGCACGGTGGCCGACGAAGATTTCGGCGCCGAACGACTCCAGGCGCTCGGTAACCGGCGACGCCTTGAGGTCGGAACCGGACACCTGGTAGCCCAGGTTCAGCAGCACTTCAGCGATACCGCACATGCCCACGCCGCCGATACCGACGAAGTGGATGCGGTTGATGCGGCCCATCTTCGGCTGGGGCATGGCTTTCTGGCTTTCAACCATGGGCCACCTCCAGGCAGATATCGACCACGGTGCTGGTTGCAGCAGGTTTGGCCAGGCGCCGTGCGGTGCCAGCCATGGTGTTGAGTTTCTCGGGTTGCATCAGCACCTCGTTCAGGCGTTCAGCGAGTTGCGCTGCGCCAGTTGTCGCTTGTGGCATGAGGAAGGCAGCGCCTTCCCGGGCCAGATATTGGGCGTTGTAGGTCTGGTGATCGTCGATCGCGTGGGGCAAGGGCACCAGCATCGAAGGCAGGCCCGCCGCCGCGAGTTCGCTGACGGTCAGGGCACCGGCCCGGCAGACCACGATATCGGCCCAGCCATAGGCATGGGCCATGTCCTTGATAAACGGTTCGACCTGGGCCTCGACGCCCGCCTCGCGGTAACGCTCGGCAGTGGCTGGCGCATGGTGCTTGCCGGCCTGGTGAAACACCTCTGGGCGCAGATTCGCCGGTACTTCGGACAGGGCCTTAGGCAACAATTTGTTCAATGGTTCCGCACCCAGGCTGCCACCCATCACCAGCAGGCGCGCGCGACGCTCGGCCAGGGGCGCGCGCACGGCGTCCATGAACAGCTCCGGGCGCACCGGGTTGCCGGTAGTGCGCAGCTTGTCGCTGGCGTCGAAGGTCGCCGGGAAGGCTTCGCAGACACGCGCCGCCAGCGGCAGCAGCAGGCGGTTGGTGGTGCCGGCGCGGGCGTTCTGCTCGTGGATCACCAGCGGCACGCCGCACAGCCGTGCAGCAACGCCGCCCGGGCCAGTCACATAGCCGCCGAAGCCCACCACGCACACCGGTTTGAGCTCACGCACGATACGGCGTGCCTGGAGCACCGCCTTGAGCAGGGTGAACGGCGCCTTGAGCAGCGAGAGCTTGCTCTTGCCACGCAGGCCGCTGACCTGGATCAGGTGCAGTGGCAGGCCGGCTTGCGGCACCAGTTCGTTCTCGATGCCACGCGGGGTGCCCAGCCAGTGCACGGTGTAACCGCGCGCCTGGAATTCACGGGCGCAGGCCAGGGCCGGGAACACGTGGCCCCCGGTGCCGCCCGCCATGATCAATACGTTCTTGCCGTCAGCGGCCATGACTGGTCTCCTCGGCAAAGTCACTCTCTTTGAATTCGTGCTCTTCACTGCCAAGGTGCGTGCGGCTCTCCCATTCGATGCGCAACAGCAAGCCCACGCAGGCACAGCAGATTACCAACGATGAACCGCCGTAACTGAGGAATGGCAGGGTCAGGCCCTTGGTCGGCAGCAGGCCGACGTTCACGCCGATGTTGATCAGAAACTGACCAATCCACAGGAACGCCAGGCCGAACGCCATGTAGGCGGCAAAGAACTGCTTGGCCTTCTCTGCCCACAGGCCGATGTACAGCGCGCGGATAGTGACGAAGACGAACAGCGCGATGGTTACCAGCGAGCCGACCACGCCCAGCTCTTCGGCCAGTACCGAGAACACGAAGTCGGTGTGCGCTTCAGGCAGGTAGAACTGCTTCTGTACGCTGTTGCCCAGGCCGACGCCCAGCCACTCGCCGCGGCCGAAGGCGATCAGCGCCTGGGTCAGCTGGTAGCCGGAGCCGAACTGGTCGGACCAGGGGTCGGTGAAGGTGATCAGACGCGCCATCCGGTATGGCTGCGCCTGCACCAGGATGAACACCGCAGCCACCGCCAGCACCACCATCAGGCTGAAACGGAACAACCCCACCCCGCCGAGGAACAGCATCGCGGCGGCGGCCCCCATCATCACTACGGTGGCGCCGAAGTCCGGCTCCATCAGCAACAGGGCGGCCATCGGCAGCAGCACGATGAACGGCTTGAAGAAACCCATCCAGGTTTCGCGCACTTCGGTCTGCCGGCGCACCAGGTAGCCGGCCAGGTAAATGACCACGAAGACCTTGGCGATCTCCGAAGGCTGCACGTTGAAGAAGCTGAAGCCGATCCAGCGCATCGAACCGTTCACTTCACGGCCGATGCCCGGCACCAGCACCAGCACCAACAGGCCGAAGGCGCCGATCAGCATCATGAAGCCCATGCGCTGCCAGGTGGCGATCGGCACCAGCATGGTCGCGCCACAGGCCACAAGGCCGAGGAACACGTACACCAGGTGGCGGAACATGTGGTACAGCGGGTTGCCGGACTGCACGGCGGCAACTTCCGACGACGCCGAGGTGATCATCACCAGGCCCAGGCCCAGCAGCGCCAGGCAACCGGCCAGCATGGCGAAGTCGAGGTCGACGCCACGGCCGCTGATCAGCGGCGACGGATACGGCTTGAGGATGCCGAAGATCATGCCAGCCCTCCCGCCGCCTGGGCGAACAGGCGCCCGCGCTCTTCAAAGTTCTTGAACATGTCGAGGCTGGCGCAGGCCGGCGACAGCAGCACCGCGTCACCCGGCTGGGCCAGCTCGGCGCATTGCTGCACTGCCTCATCGAGGGTCTTGACCCGCACCAGCGGCACGCCATCGCCCAGGGCCTCGGCCAGGCGCTCGGCATCACGGCCAAGCAGCACCACGGCGCGACAGAAGTTTTTGACCGGTTCGCGCAGGGCGGCGAAATCGGCACCCTTGCCATCGCCACCGGCGATCAGCACCAGCTTGCCGTCGATGTCAGCGCCCAGGCCTTCGATCGCCGCCAGGGCGGCACCGACGTTGGTGGCCTTGGAATCGTCGTACCAGTTGACGGCGTTCCGCTCACGAATCCACTGGCAACGGTGCGCCAGGCCCTTGAACTCACGCAGTGCTTCGAGCATCGGCGCAAATGGCAGGCCGGCAGCATGGCCGAGGGCCAGGGCCGCCAGGGCATTGCTCTGGTTGTGGGCGCCACGAATCTTCAGCTCACGCACCGGCATCAGCGCCTGGAATTCGTAGGCCAGGTATTTCTCGCCATCGACTTCACGCAGGCCAAAGGCCTTGAAGTCCGGTTGGTTGAGGCCGAAGGAGAAGCATGGGCGGCCTTCCACCGGCAGCGGCCGGCTCAGGGCATCCTGGCGGTTGACCACGACCTGACGGGCACCGCGGAAGATCCGGTGCTTGGCCAGGTGGTAAGCCGGCAGACCGCTGTAGCGGTCCATGTGGTCTTCACTGATATTCAGCACGGTGGCCACTTCGGCGTTGAGCTGGTCGGTGGTTTCCAGCTGAAAGCTGGACAGCTCCAGCACATACAACTCGACGTCGTCGCTCAGCAGGTCCAGCGCCGGGGTGCCCAGGTTGCCGCCCACGGCCACGCGCTTGCCGGCCTTGGCGGCCATCTCGCCGACCAGGGTGGTGACGGTGCTTTTCGCGTTGGAGCCGCTGATTGCCACGATCGGCGCCTTGGCATGGCGGGCGAACAGTTCGATGTCACCGGACAGCAGCACACCACGCGCCGCTGCCTGCTGCAGGGCCGGGGTGGCCAGTGCCAGGCCCGGGCTTACGTACAGCTCGTTGGCGCGGCACAGGAAGTCCACATCCAGCTCACCACAGCGCACTTCCACCTGCGGGTAATCACGGCGCAGGGTTTCCAGTTCCGGCGGTTGCTCACGGGTGTCGGCGACCGCAAAGGCAATGCCCCGGTTCGCCAGGAAGCGAACCAGGGACATGCCGCTCTTGCCGAGGCCGACAACGATGCGGAATTGGTCGGAAGCGATCAATGACACGCTTTTCTACCTCAGTTTCAGGGTTGCCAGGCCGATCAGCACCAGAATCACGGTGATGATCCAGAATCGGACGATCACGCGCGGCTCAGGCCAGCCCTTGAGTTCAAAGTGGTGGTGAATCGGCGCCATGCGGAACACGCGCTTGCCGGTGAGCTTGAACGAGGCGACCTGAATCACCACCGACAGGGTTTCCATCACGAAGATGCCGCCCATGATGAACAGCACGATTTCCTGGCGCACGATCACGGCGATGGTGCCCAATGCAGCGCCCAGCGCCAGTGCGCCGACGTCACCCATGAACACCTGGGCCGGATAGGTGTTGAACCACAGGAAGCCCAGGCCGGCACCGATCAGCGCGCCGCAGAACACGATCAACTCGCCCGAACCCGGCACGTACGGGATCAGCAGGTATTCGGCGAACTTCACGTTACCCGACAGGTAGCAGAAGATGCCCAGCGCACCACCGACCATCACGGTTGGCATGATCGCCAGGCCATCGAGGCCGTCGGTCAGGTTGACCGCGTTGCTGGAGCCGACGATGACGAAATAGGTCAGCACGACGAAGCCGATACCCAGCGGAATGGTGACATCCTTGAGGAACGGCACGATCAGGGTGGTCTCGACAGTGGTCGGTGCGGTCATGTACAGGAACACCGCCGCGCCCAGGCCGAACACCGACTGCCAGAAGTACTTCCAGCGGCTCGGCAGGCCACGCGAGTTCTTTTCGATCACCTTGCGGTAGTCGTCGACCCAGCCGATGGCACCGAACAGCAGGGTGACGATCAGCACGGTCCAGACATAGCGGTTGGACAGGTCGGCCCACAGCAGGGTGCTGACGCCGATGGCGGACAGGATCAGTGCGCCACCCATGGTCGGGGTGCCGGATTTGGACAGGTGCGATTGCGGGCCGTCGTTACGCACGGCCTGACCGATCTGACGGATCTGCAGGGTACGGATCATCCACGGCCCCAGCCACAGCGCCAGCGACAACGCGGTCAGTACGCCAAGAATCCCGCGCAGGGACAGGTACTGGAAGACCGCGAAGCCCTTGTGGAACTGTTGCAGATACTCGGCCAACAGCAGCAGCATTAATGTTTCTCCCCGCTGGCACCGCACAGTGCAGCCACGACGTTTTCCATCGCAGCGCTGCGCGAGCCCTTGATCAAGATAGTGGTTTCGCTGGCAGTCTCGCCGCGAACGGCGTCGATCAGCTCAGCTTGAGTAGCGAAATGACGGCCATTGGCGCCAAACGCCTTGACCGCATGAATCATGTTGGAACCCACTGCATACACGGCGTCAACCTTGCCGCGTGCGTACTCACCCACCTGCCGGTGGCCTTCTTCCGCCCACTGACCCAGTTCGCCGATATCCCCCAGCACCAGAACGGTGCGCCCGGAAAAGGCGCGGAGTATATCAATGGCCGCGCACATCGAGGTGGGATTTGCGTTGTAGGTATCGTCGATTACCCGCACACCGCTCGGGGCGATTTGCGCCACGGTACGGCCCTTGACCGGCTGCACGGCGTTAAGGCCGGCGGCGATGCCACTCAGGCTCAGACCAACGGCATGGGCAGCGGCGGCAGCGGCCAGGGCGTTGCTGACGTTGTGTTCGCCGAGCACATTGAGTTGCACGTCTACCGTTTCACCCGCGCCATGCAGTTTGAACGACGGGCAGCCACGGGCATCGCGACCGATGTCGCTGGCGTAAAAATCAGCCTGATCGTTGCCACGAGCGAAGCTGATTACCTTGTGCGCACCGGCACGGGCCTTCCAGATGGCGAAGGCTTTGTCGTCCAGGTTGAGAATGGCGATACCGCCCTCGCCCAAGCCCTCGAGGATCTCGCCCTTGGCTTCGACGATCTTCTCGGGGCCGCCGAACTCGCCAACGTGGGCAGTACCGGCGTTGTTGATGATCACCACCTGCGGCTGGGTCAGGCCGACGGTGTAGCGGATTTCACCGATGCGCGAAGCACCCAGTTCGATCACGGCGGCGCTGTGCTCCGGAGCGATCTCCAGCAGGGTCAACGGGGCGCCGAGGTCGTTGTTCAGGTTGCCGCGGGTGGCATGCACCAGGCCGCGGGTGCGCAAGATGCTGGCGAGCATCTCCTTGACCGTGGTCTTGCCGCTGGAACCGGTGATGGCGACGACTGGCTTGTCGAAGGCTGCGCGGTTCAGCGCACCGAGCTGGCCGAGTGCTACGCGGCAGTCGGCGACCAGCAGCTGCGGCAGATCAACATCGGTAATTTCGCGCTCGACCAGTGCAGCGACGGCGCCTTTGGCTTGCACGTCGGCGAGGTAGTCATGGCCATCGAAGCGCGGCCCGCTCAGGGCAACGAACAGCTGACCGGCAGCAACGCTGCGGCTGTCGATGCTGACACCGGTGAAGCTGGCGTCGGCGTTGACCAGGCGCGCATTCAAGGCGCCGGTCAGCTGGCTGAGGTTCATGGGCTTAAGCATGTGGCGCCTCCCAGGCTGCAAGTGCCTTGTCGGCTTCGATCAGGTCGGAGAAGGCATGGCGCTCGCCATTGATCTCCTGGTAGTCCTCGTGCCCCTTGCCGGCCAGGACGATCACGTCATCGGCGGCAGCGGTGGCAATCAGGTGAGCAATGGCTTCACCACGGCCAGCGACGAACTCGACGTCGGCAGGCTTGGCGAAACCAGGGCGAATGTCGTCGAAGATGCGCAGCGGGTCTTCAGTACGCGGGTTGTCGTCGGTGACCAGCACGCGGTCGGCCAGGCGCTCGGCCACTTCGGCCATCAGCGGGCGCTTGCCGCGATCACGGTCACCACCGCAGCCGAACAGGCACAGCAGCTTGCCGTGCGCATGCGGACGCAGGGCCTCGAGGACTTTTTCCAGGGCGTCGGGGGTGTGGGCGTAATCGACCACCACCAGCGGCTTGTCACCACCACCCAGGCGCTGCATGCGGCCGACCGGCCCTTGCAGGTGCGGGGCGACCTTGAGGATCTCATCCAGCGAGTAGTCCAGTGCCAACAGCGTGGCTACCGCCGCAAGCATGTTGCTCAGGTTGAAGCGGCCGAGCAGCTGGCTGCGCAGGGTGCGTTCACCCTGGGCGGTGACGAGAATGGCGCGCACGCCATCATCATCAAAATGCGCTTCACGGCAGAACAGCGAAGCGTCAGGGTTCTCCAGGCTATAGCTGAGCAGCCGGGTTTCGATATGGTCGACACTCGGGCGACGGGCAAAGTCTTCGGCCAGGCGACGACCGAAGTCGTCATCCAGGTTGACCACCTGGCAACGCAGGCTCGACCAGGCGAACAGCTTGGCTTTGGCGGCCTCGTAAGCCTCCATGCTGCCGTGGTAATCCAGATGGTCGCGGGACAGGTTGGTCATGACCGCGATGTCGAATTCCAGCGCGGCGACCCGGCCCTGCTCCAGGGCATGGGAGGAAACCTCCATGGCCACGGCCTTGGCGCCGGCTTTCTGGAGGTCGTTGAGGGTCGACTGCACGGCGATCGGATCGGGCGTGGTCAGGCGGCCGCTCTGCAGCTCGCCATAGAAGCCGGTGCCCAGGGTGCCGATCAAGCCACAGCGCTGGCCCAGCGCATCGAGCGCCTGGGCCACCAGTTGAGTGACGCTGGTCTTGCCGTTGGTGCCGGTGACGCCCACCAGGCTCAGCTGGCGGCTAGGCTCGCCATAGAAGCGCCCGGCAATCTGCGACAGCTGGCCGATCAGGCCCTTCACCGGAATCAGCGGCACGTCGGTGAGCGGCAGGACGTTGACGCCCTGCTCTTCATAGGCCACGGCCGCAGCACCACGAGACAGCGCATCGGCAATGTGCTCACGGCCATCAACCTTGGCACCTGGCACGGCCAGGAACAGGTCGCCCTGGCGCACCTGACGGCTGTCCAGGGTCAGTTCACGGATCAGCGGATCACGGCTGGCGTGGGCGAAAAGCTTGCTCAATGGCATTGTCATCATCCACGCCCTCCCTTGGCGGGTACTGCACTGGCCTGCTGCGGATCAGTTGGCGGCGGCAGGTTGTCTGGCGGCACGTTCATCAGGCGCAGGGTGCCCGACATGACCTTGCTGAATACCGGGGCCGATACCAGGCCGCCGAAATAGCCGCCCTTGCCCGGCTCGTCGATGACCACGACGATGGCGTAGCGCGGGTCACTCATCGGGCCGAAGCCGGCGAACAGCGAGCGGTAGGCGTTTTCGGTGTACCCCTTGGAGCCGACGGTGGCTTTACGTGCGGTACCGGACTTGCCGGCCACGTGATAGAACGGCACCTGGGCACGGAATACACCGCGTGGTGCTTCGATCACCTGCTGCAGCATGCCCTGGATGGTTTCGGCGGTTTCCTTCGGAATGGCCTGCACCGCTTCCGGCGCCTTGTCGACCTTGAGGATCGACAGCGGCACCATCTTGCCGTCGTTGGCCAGCGCGGCGTAGGCATGCACCAGCTGCAGGGCAGTAACCGACACACCGTAGCCGTAGGACAGGGTCGCGGTTTCAGCCTTGCGCCACTCGCGGTGGTTAGGCAGGTTGCCGACGCGCTCGCCCGGGAAGCCGAGGCCGGTGTACTGGCCCAGGCCGACCTGGGACATGACCCGGTAGATGGCCTCGCCGCCGATATCGAAGGCGATCTTGCTCATGCCGACGTTGGAGGAGTTGATCAGGATGCCGGTCAGGTCGAGGATCGGGCCCTCGCTCTTGGATACGTCCTTGATGGTGTAACGGCCGATCTGCAGGCTGCCCGGGTACACCTCGACCTTGTCGGTCGGCTTCCAGCGGCCGCTCTGCAGCGCCGCGCTCATCGAGATCGGCTTGACCGTCGAGCCTGGCTCGAACACGTCGATGATTGCCCGGTTGCGCATGGCAGCCGGGAACATGCTGCGGCGGTTGTTGGGGTTGTAGGTCGGCTGGTTGACCATGGCCAGGACTTCACCGGTCTTGACGTCCATGATCACCAGGCTGCCGGCCTTGGCGTCCTGTTCGGCGATGGCGTTGCGCAGTTCGCGGGTGGCCAGGTATTGCAGGCGCAGGTCGATCGACAACGCCAAGGTCTTGCCGGCCTTGGCGTTCTTGGTGACCTGGATGTCCTTGATCAGGCGGCCGCGCCGGTCCTTGATCACTTGCCGCTTGCCGGGCACGCCGGCCAGCCATTCATCGTAGGCCAGCTCCACACCTTCACGACCGTGGTCGTCGAGGTCGGTGAAGCCAACCATGTGTGCGGTCACGTCGCCGGCCGGGTAGAAGCGGCGGAATTCTTCCAGGCCATACACGCCCGGTACTTTCAGGTCGAGCACGTGCTGGCCCTGCTCCGGGGTCAGGCCGCGGACCAGGTAGATGAACTCTTTGCTGGCCTGCTGGGTCAGGCGCTCGGTCAGTTGCTGGGCGTTCTGCCCAAGGGCTGCGGCCAACTGCGGCCAGCGATCCTTGGCGACCTGCATCTCCTTGGGGTTGGCCCACAAGGTGGTGACCGGGGTACTGACCGCGAGCGGCTCGCCGTTACGGTCGGTGATCAGGCCACGGTGCGCAGGAATGGGAATGTGACGCAAGCTGCGGGCATCGCCCTGGCCTTTGAGGAAGTCACGGTCAACCACCTGCAGGTCGATGATGCGCCAGCAGATGGCGCCAACCATCAGCGCGAGCAAGCCGATCACTACCCGGAAGCGCCAGGGGTAGAGTGCGCCTTCGAGCTTCATCATGGCGCCACCATCCGTACTTCGTCAGCCGCAGGCACACGCATCTTCAGCTGCTCGGAGGCCAGGCTCTCGATACGGCTGGAGGCCGTCCAGGTGCTTTGCTCAAGAATCAGCCGGCCCCACTCGGCCTGGGCCTTGTCACGCTCGTTCAACTCGCCGTACAGGGTGTTGAGCAACTGGCGATTCCAGTGGGCGCTGTAAGACACGGCGATGGCCGAAACGAGCACACCGACAAACAGCAGAAGCATCAGGAAGCTTCCGCCTGGCAGAGGTTTGGCGAATAGCCGGCTCACCGAAGCTTCTCCGCCACCCGCATCACGGCGCTGCGCGACCGCGGGTTGGCCTTGAGTTCGGCTTCGGAGGCAAACTGGGCCTTGCCGATCAGCTTGATCTTAGGCTCGAAGACCTTGTGCTGTACCGGCAGGTTGCGTGGCAGGTTGTCGGCCTCGCCCTTGACCAGCTTGCGCATGAACAGCTTGACGATGCGGTCTTCCAGCGAATGGAAGCTGATGACCGCCAGACGACCGCCTATTTCCAGGGCATCGAGCGCAGCTTCAAGGCCAGCCTCGAGGTCACCCAGCTCGTTGTTGACGTGAATGCGCAGCCCCTGGAAGGCCCGGGTCGCCGGGTTCTTGCCCTTCTCCCAGGCCGGGTTGGCTACCTTGAGCACTTCAGCCAGGTCGGCGGTGCGGGTGAACGGCTGCTTTTCGCGGCGTTCGACCACGGCACGCGCCATGCGCCCGGCAAAGCGCTCTTCGCCATATTCCTTGAAGACACGGGCAATTTCTTCGACAGGTGCGGTGGCGATGAACTCGGCAGCGCTGATGCCCTGATCCGGGTTCATGCGCATGTCCAGCGGGCCATCATTGAGGAAGCTGAAGCCGCGCTCAGGGTCATCCAGCTGCGGCGAGGACACGCCCAGGTCAAGCAGGATGCCGCTGACCTTGCCGTGCAGACCACGCTCGGCGACTTCCGCGCCGAGCTCGGCAAAGCTGCGCTGCACAATGACAAAGCGGCCGTCTTCGGCCGCCAGCGCTTGCCCGGTGGCAATCGCTTGAGGATCTTTGTCGAAGCCCAGCAACCGCCCTTGCGGCCCGAGCTTGCTGAGGATCAGGCGGCTATGGCCGCCACGTCCGAAGGTGCCGTCCAGATAGCAACCGTCGGCGCGCAGGGCCAATGCCTCGACAGCTTCGTCGAGGAGGACGGTGATGTGGTTGAAGCCGCTATCTATGGTCACAGGATCAGGTCACGCAAATCGTCGGGCATGGCGCCCGGTTGTTGGATAGCTGCAAGGTCGGCTGCCGAAACCGCGTTCCAGGCATCCTCATCCCACAGCTGGAATTTGTTCAGCTGCCCCACCAACATCGCCTTCTTGTCCAGCTTGGCGTACTCACGCAGGCGGGGCGGTACCAGGAAACGCCCACTGCCATCGAGCTCCAGGTCAACCGCATTACCGATCAGCAAACGCTGCAGGCGGCGGTTTTCCTCACGCAACGACGGCAAGGCACGCAACTTGGCTTCAATCTGTTCCCACTCATCGAGGGGATAAACACACAAGCAGGGGTCAACGGCGTCGATGGTCACGATCAGCTGACCATTGCAACGCGAATCGAGCTCGTCACGGTACCGGCTCGGCATGGCGAGACGGCCCTTGGCATCGAGGCTGACGGCGTTGGCTCCGCGGAACACGGCTGCGATTCCCCACAATGTTAGCTTTTTTGTGCCAGAAAACCCACTTCATCCCACTTTCTGCCACTTGCGCACACTATAGGAATCCGCCCGCTGCACCGTCAAGGCACGTTCATAAGGAAAACCCTTACAGGACCGAGATTTAGCGCAACATTGGAAGGAGAAAGGACTGCCAGGAGGGAAAAAACACGAGAAAAATCAAACCGACTCAAACGAATGCCGTTCGAAGTTAAAGTGAATTATTAAGAGTAAGATCTTTTTGGTATTACCAAGAGGGATCTGCTGTCGATTCAAGCAGGAGAGGAAAAGGTGGAGAGTCGATCTGTAAGCCGGGTTTTGTCGAGGACAGTCATTCCTCTACGACGGCCATCACTGGACGCCTCTAGCAACCTACCCGGTTCCGACGCGGGCCACGCCTGATGGAACCCTATTTGGTCTTGCTCCGAGTGGGGTTTACCTAGCCACGAACTGTTGCCAGCCGTGCGGTGCGCTCTTACCGCACCTTTTCACCCTTACCGGCACCGAAGTGCTTAGGCGGTTATTTTCTGTGGCACTTTCCGTAGGCTCGCGCCTCCCAGGCGTTACCTGGCACTCTGCCCTATGGAGCCCGGACTTTCCTCCCCCATCTTTTGCGGAACAAAAGACGGCAGCGACTGTCCGATCGACTCTCCGCCGACAAGGTTAACGGCACGCGCGCGCAAGAACAAGTGATACCGTGAACTATGTCTAATTGCCACTACTGCGCTTTCTGCTTTTCCAGGGCCGCCTGATACAGCAGGTTCTTGCGCACACCGGTGATTTCCGCCGCCAATGCTGCGGCCCTTTTCAGCGGCAACTCGGCCAGCAACAGGTCCAGCACACGCTGCGCCTCTGCGCTGATCGCATCCTCGCCCTCAGGCGCACTCCAGCCACCAACCAGCACCACGCACTCACCCCGCTGCTGATTGCTGTCGCCGGCGACGAACGCACGCAATTCAGCCAACGGCAGGCCCTTGAGGGTCTCGAAAGTCTTGGTCAGCTCGCGCGCCAGCAGCGCCGGGCGCTCGCCGCCGAACACCAGCTCCATGTCTTCAAGGCACTCCAGGATGCGGTGCGGCGCCTCGTAGAAGATCAGCGTGCGAGGCTCTTCCTTGACCTGCTCAAGGCGCGCCCGACGACCAGCAGCCTTGGCTGGCAGGAAGCCTTCGAAGATGAAGCGGTCGGAAGGCAGGCCGGCCGCCGAAAGCGCGGCAATCAAGGCGCAGGCGCCAGGCACTGGCACCACACTGACACCTGCGGCACGGGCCTGACGCACCAGGTGGTAACCCGGGTCGGAAATCAGCGGCGTACCGGCATCGGAGACCAGCGCAACATCTTCACCCGCCAGCAACTTGGTGATGAAGCGCCCGCCCTCGTCGCGCTCGTTGTGCTCATGGCAGGCCGCCAACGGCGTATCGATGCCGAAGTGCTGCAGCAGGCGGATCGAATGCCGGGTGTCCTCGGCGGCGATCAGGGCAACACCGGCCAGCACCTTGAGCGCCCTGGCGCTCATGTCATCAAGGTTGCCGATGGGGGTCGCGACCACATAAAGCGTCCCCATGGTGGATTTCGAAGCCCCGGCCACATCAGTCACTGCACACACCCTGCCTTTCGGATCAAAGGCGACATTGTAGCCCGAGCGCCGGTAACAGGGCGCAAAGAACTTCATCGGCGCGCCTGCGCAAGCCACCTATAGTGAAGGTTCTGCTAACGGCAGATCGCGCCCCGGCCGCCGCTTGGGTACAATTGCCGGCCAACTTGATCGAGTAACAGGACCTTTACATGATCGCTTGCCTGCGGCTGTTCACAGCCCTCTGCCTCGCTGCCCTGCTGGCAGCCTGCGCCAGCTCGCCCTCATCCAGCCTGGGCGAACTGCCACGCACCCCGGATGCCAGCATCGAGCAACTGCTCGAGAAGGCCGCCACCAGCAAGTCCGCCGAAGACGCTGCCTTGCTGCGCCTGAGCGCTGCCGACCTGGCTTACAAGCAGAAGGACTTCCCACGCGCCGCACGCATCCTCGAGCAGGTGCCGATGGACACGCTGAAGCCGGCCCAGCAGATTTTCGCCGCCACCCTCGGCGCCGAACTGGCCATGAGCCGCAACCAGCCCAAGGCCGCCCTGACCGCGCTGTCCCACCCGAGCCTGCAACACATCGCAGAGCTGCCGGAGCAACAGCAGGTGCGCACCTACAGCGTTCACGCCGCCGCCCTCGAGGCCGACGGCCAGGCCATGGCCGCCGCCCAGCAACGCGTGCTGCTGAGCCCGCTGCTCAGCGGCCAGGCTGCCAGCGCCAACAATGACGCGATCTGGGCCCTGGTCGCTTCGCTGCCAGCCGAGCAGCTGCAACAGCCTGCCAACAACGAAATCCTCGCCGGCTGGACCAGCCTGGCGCTGGCCGTGAAAAGCGCCGGCACCCTCGAGCAGCAACAGGCTGCCATCGAGGCCTGGCGCAAGCAGCATCCTGACCACCCGGCCGCCAAGCAGCTGCCGCTGGCCCTGACCAAGCTCAAGGAACTGGCCAGCCAGCCGCTGACCAAGATCGCCTTGCTGCTGCCTCAGGAAGGCCCGCTGGCCGGCGTTGCCCGCGCCCTGCGTGACGGCTTCATGGCCGCGCACTTCCAGGCCCAGCAGGCTGGCGGGCAAGCGCCTGCCGTGCAGGTTTACGACAGCTCGCGTATCGGCTCGCTGGACGCCTTCTATCGCCAGGCTCAGGCCGATGGCGTGCAACTGGTGGTCGGCCCGCTGGAAAAGCCGCTGGTCAAGCAGCTCGCTGGCAACACCCAGCTGCCCATCACCACCCTCGCCCTGAACTACGCCGACGCCGGCCAGAAAGCACCACCGCAGCTGTTCCAGTACGGCCTCGCCGCCGAGGACGAAGCCCGCGAAGTGGCACGCCGTGCCCGTGCTGACGGCATGGTCCGCGCCGTAGCCCTGGTACCGAGTGGCGAGTGGGGTGACCGCGTGCTGGCCGCCTTCCGTCAGGACTGGGAAAGCAACGGCGGCACCATCATCGCCGCCGAGCGCATCGCCCAGCCGGTCGCCCTGGCCCAGCAGATCGCCAACCTGTTCCAGCTGCGCCAGAGCGAAGGCCGTGCCCAGAGCCTGCAGAGCACCGTGGGCGGCAACATCGCGGCACAACCGTCGCGCCGTCAGGACATTGATTTCATCTTCCTCGCCTCGACCCCACAGCAGGCGCAGCAGATCAAACCGACCCTGAACTTCCAGTACGCCGGTGACGTACCGGTCTACGCCACCTCGAACCTGTACAGCGCCAGCGGTGACGTCAACCAGTACAACGACATGAACGGCATTCGCTTCTGCGAAACCCCATGGTTGCTCGACACCAGCAACAGCCTGCGCCAGCAGGTGGTGCAGCAGTGGCCACAGGCCGCAGGTAGCCTCGGCCGCCTGTACGCCATGGGTGTCGACGCCTACAGCCTGGCGCCACGCCTGGGCCAGCTCAAGGCCCTGCCAGACAACCGCGTGCAAGGCCTGTCCGGCAGCCTGAGCATCAACGCCAGCCAGCGCATCGAGCGCCAGCTGCCGTGGGCCGAGTTCTCTGGTGGCCAGGTCAAGCGCCTGCCAGACACTTCGCACTGATGCCCGAAGCATCGCCGAGCAGCGCCGGCCAGGCGGCAGAAACCCAAGCCCTTGAGTACCTTCAAGGGCAAGGCCTGCAACTGCTGACGCGCAATTGGCGATGCAAAGGCGGCGAGCTTGATCTGGTCATGCTCGACGCCGATACAGTAGTATTCGTCGAAGTCCGCTACCGGCTGCACGCGGACTTCGGTGGCGCCCTCGGCAGCATTGACGGGCGCAAGCAGAAACGGCTGGTGCTTGCCGCCACACTGTTCCTGCAGAAGGAGTCTCGCTGGGCCAATTACCCCTGCCGCTTCGACGTTGTCGCCCTGCAGGGCAGCCACCATGCAGGCCGGCCACTTCAATGGCTGAAAAACGCCTTCGAATGCTGAACCCACTCCGTTTTTTTTGCTCTATGTTTCGCGGGCTGGTCCTTGTTGCGCGTAGCAAAGGCCACCGCCCTACTTAAGGTCACCAGATGGACATGCAATCCCGAATTCGCCGGCTGTTTCAGGCCAGCATCGACACCAAGCAACAGGCAATGGACATCCTGGCACCGCACATCGAGCAGGCTAGCCTGGTCATGGTCAATGCGCTGCTCAACGAGGGCAAGATGCTCGCCTGCGGCAATGGCGGCTCGGCCGGCGATGCGCAGCACTTCTCTTCGGAGCTGCTCAACCGCTTCGAGCGTGAGCGCCCGAGCCTGCCGGCCATCGCCCTGACCACCGACAGCTCGACGCTGACCTCGATCGCCAACGATTACAGCTACAACGAAATCTTCTCCAAGCAGATCCGCGCCCTGGGCCAACCCGGCGACGTACTGCTGGCGATTTCGACCAGCGGCAACTCTGCCAACGTGATTCAAGCGATCCAGGCCGCACATGATCGCGAAATGATTGTCGTAGCATTGACCGGACGTGATGGCGGCGGCATGGCATCACTGCTGCTGCCTGAGGACGTGGAAATCCGCGTCCCGTCGACGGTCACCGCACGTATCCAGGAAGTCCACCTGCTGGCGATCCACTGCTTGTGCGATCTGATCGACAGCCAACTGTTCGGGAGTGAAGAATGACCCCCATACGCCTCGGCCTGATGGCCCTGACTCTGTGCCTGAGCGTCACCGGCTGCAGCTCGGTACTGACCTCGACCCGCAACTCGCCGATCGAGGATGATCGTGGCACCCGTACCATCGGCAGCAAGATCGACGACTCACTGATCGAAACCAAGGCCTCGGTCAACATTGCCAAGGCCAGCCCTGACCTGGACAAGAGCTCGCACATCGTCGTCAGCAGCTACAACGGTATCGTCCTGCTTGCCGGGCAAACGCCGCGTGCCGACCTCAAGAGCCTGGCTGAACAGACCGCCAGCCAGGTCCAGCGGGTGAAAAAGGTGCACAACGAGCTGCAGGTGATGCAGCCCTCCTCCATCCTCGCGCGCAACAACGACGCCTGGCTGACCACCAAGATCAAGACCCAGATGCTCGCCGACAATGCCGTGCCTAGCTCGCGCATCAAGGTGATCACCGAGAACGGCATCGTCTACTTGCTCGGCCTGGTAACCCAGCAAGAAGCCAATGCCGCCACCGCCGTTGTTCAGGGTGTGTCTGGCGTGCAGAAAATCGTCAAGCTGTACGAGTACATCGACTGATTCAGTTGCCGCCATGACCAGCAACTGGCTGGCATCGGCGGCAGCTTGCCCCAGCTGTTCAATTTCCAGGAAATACCGCATGAAAAAGCTTCTGCTGCCCGCCCTGCTGTTCGGCACCTTCGCCACCCTGGCCGGCTGCTCCACCCCAAGCCTGATCACCCTCAACGACGGCCGCGAAATCCAGGCTGTCGACGCCCCGCACTTCGACAAGGACTCGGGCTTCTACGAGTTCCAGCAGCTCGACGGCAAGCGTACCCGCATCAACCGGGACCAGGTCCGCACCATCAGCGACCTGTAAGCACAGCTTCGCGGCAAAGAAAAAGGCGACCCTTACGGATCGCCTTTTTTTGTTACTTGACCACCTTCAGGCTAGGTCGCCCGCTTGGGCGTGGTGGCTGGCCACCGCCTTGCGGCGGGCCATCGTCATCCGGCTCGACGCCTTCGTCTTCCAGCTCATCGCCATCCATCAGCGGTGGCTCCAACTCGAAGACCATGCCCTGGCCGTTCTCCCGGGCATAGATACCCAGGATGGCACCTGCTGGCACGAACAACGAATGGGCAACGCCACTGAAGCGCCCCTCGAAGCTCACCGCGTCGTTATCCATGTGCAGGTTGCGCACGGCACTCGGCGAAATGTTCAGGACGATCTGGCCATCACTGGCAAAACCTTGTGGCACCTGGACTGCCGGGAATTCGGCATTGACCAGCATATGGGGGGTGCAATCGTTGTCGACGATCCACTCATACAGCGCTCGAACCAGGTAGGGGCGACTGGAGTTCATCAACGGCTCCTTAAAGCTTGCGCATTTCACGTTCAACAGAGGACAGGCTCGCCTGGAAAGGCTCGCGGACGAACTGTCGCTCCATGTATTCCAGCAGCGGCTTGGCCTGCCGCGGTAATTCGATACCCATTACCGGCAAACGCCAGAGTATGGGCAATAGACAACAGTCGACCAGACTTTGCTCCTCACTCATGAAGCAGGCAAATTCGCCAAACAGCGGCGAGACGCCGGTCAGGCTTTCGCGCAGCGCCTTGCGTGCCTCGGTACGGGCCGCCTCAGCGCTGCGCGGGTCGAGAATGGTATCCGCGAGGGCGCACCAGTCACGCTGAATGCGATGCATCAGCAGACGGCTGTTGCCACGCGCCACCGGGTACACCGGCATCAGCGGCGGATGTGGATAACGCTCCTCGAGGTATTCCATCACCACGGTCGACTCATACAACGCCAGATCACGATCGACCAGGGTCGGCACGCTGCCGTAAGGGTTCACCTCTGCCAGCCTGGGTGGCAGGCGCGCAGGGTCGACGTCAATGACCTGCACGCTGACGCCCTTCTCGGCGAGCACGAGGCGTACCCGATGAGAATAATGGTCAGCAGGGTCGGAATAACAGGCTAACCGGTTGGTTGCGCCCATGTAGCGCCTCCTCGCAGGGGATGCTTGTAAAACTCTAAATGAAAACGCGCCCGCGGGGCACTGGCGTATTTGCCAGTGCCCCGCGGGCGCGTTCAACTACCAGAAATTACTGCGTGATCAGTGCACGTCCTTCCAGTATTCGCGCTTGAGCAAGTAGGCAAATACGAAGAAGAAAGCCAGGTACAGCAACACGTAGGTACCGATGCGCTGGCTTTCCAGTTTGACCGGGTTGGCCGAATAGGCCAGGAAGGTCACCAGGTTCTTGACCTTCTCGTCGAACTGCTCGGCGTTCAGGGTACCGGAATTCGGCGTAATGGTCAGCTGGTCACAGGCTTCATGGGTGAGCGGGCTACCCGTCAATGGGTCGAATTGCTTCTTGCCATCGACCACCATCTGCACCTGCTTGCAGCCAACCACCTGATTGCCCTGCAGGCCGACCAGCACGTTAGGCATGCCGACGTTCGGGAACACCTTGTTGTTGACCCCGTACGGGCGCGACGGGTCCTCATAGAAGCTGCGCAGGTAGGTGTACAGCCAGTCGGTACCCCGTACCCGTGCGACCAGGGTCAGGTCGGGCGGCGCGGCGCCGAACCAGGTCTTGGCGTCACTGGGCTGCATGCCGATCTGCATGTGGTCACCGATCTTGGCACCGGTGAACACCAGCTTCTCGAGCATCAACTCATGAGGGATGCCGAGGTCATCGGCAACCCGCTCGTAACGCTGGAACTTGGCGCTGTGGCAACCCATGCAATAGTTGGCGAAGGTGCGCGCACCGTCCTGCATGGCCGCCTTGTCGGTCAGGTCGATATCGACCTTGTCCAGCTCCAGGCCATGTTCGGCAGCGAAGGCAAAGGCAGGCATCACTGCCAGCAAAAATACTGCAATCAACTTTTTCATCAGCCAGTCACCCTTTCCGGAACCGGTTTGGTCTTCTCGAGCCTTGTGTAGAACGGCATCAGCAGGAAGTAGGCGAAGTACAGCACCGTGCACACCTGCGACAGCAAGGTACGCCCAGGCGTAGGCGCCAGTACGCCGAGGATGCCGAGGATGACGAAGGCAATGCAGAACACCAGCAGGAAGACCTTGCTGATCCAGCCCTTGTAGCGCATGGAGCGCACCGGGCTGCGGTCGAGCCAGGGCAGCACGAACAACACGGCAATGGCGGCGCCCATGGCGATTACGCCCATGAGCTTGTCAGGCACCGCTCGCAGGATCGCGTAGAACGGCGTGAAGTACCACACCGGGGCGATATGCTCGGGCGTCTTGAATGCGTTCGCCTGCTCGAAGTTAGGTTTTTCCAGGAAGTAACCGCCCATTTCCGGGAAGAAGAACACCACGGCACAGAACACGAAGAGGAACACCACCACACCCACGATGTCCTTGACGGTGTAGTACGGGTGGAACGGAATACCGTCGAGCGGAATGCCGTTTTCGTCCTTTTTCTTCTTGATGTCCACACCATCGGGGTTGTTCGAACCCACTTCGTGCAGGGCCAGGATGTGCAGCACCACCAGGCCGAGAATCACGATTGGCAGGGCCACCACATGCAGGGCGAAGAAGCGGTTCAGGGTAATGCCCGAGATCAGGTAGTCACCACGGATCCATTGGGTCAGATCGCCACCGATCACCGGAATGGCACCGAACAGCGAGATGATCACCTGGGCACCCCAGTAAGACATCTGCCCCCACGGCAGCAGGTAGCCCATGAAAGCTTCAGCCATCAGCGCCAGGTAGATCAGCATGCCGAACAGCCACACCAGCTCGCGGGGCTTCTGGTAGGAGCCGTAGAGCAGGCCGCGGAACATGTGCAGGTAGACCACGATGAAGAACGCCGAAGCGCCGGTGGAGTGCAGGTAGCGCAGGATCCAGCCGTACTCGACGTCACGCATGATGTACTCGACCGAGGCGAAGGCCTCTTCCGCCGAGGGCGTGAAACTCATGGTCAGCCACACGCCAGTGACGATCTGGTTGACCAGCACCAGCAGCGCCAGCGAGCCAAAGAAATACAGGAAATTGAAGTTCTTGGGCGCGTAATACTTGCTCAGGTGGTCTTCCCACATCTTGGTGGCGGGGAAGCGAGCGTCAATCCAGTCCATGAACTTGCTCATCATGCTTTCTCCTGGTCGACGCCGATGACGACAATGTCGTCCGACTCATAAGAATGCGGCGGTACTGGCAGGTTGAGTGGCGCCGGCTGCGACTTGTAGACACGGCCAGCCAGGTCGTAGTGGGAGCCGTGGCAAGGGCAGAAATAGCCACCGACCCACTTCGGCCCGAGGTCTGCGGGCGCGACTTCCGGGCGGAAGGTCGGCGAGCAACCCAGGTGCGTACAGAGACCCACGAGAATGAGGATTTCCGGCTTGATCGAGCGAACCTCGGGGTCGACATAGGTCGGCTGCACCGAGCTCTTCGACTGAGGGTCGGAGAGGTCACCCTCGATCTTCTTCAGGTTGCCAAGGATCTCCTGCGTTCGCCGCACGATGAACACCGGCTGGCCACGCCACTCGGCAACCATCTGCTGCCCTGGCTCGACCTTGGCAATATTGACCTTCACCGGTGCACCGGCCGCCTTCGCCTTGGCACTGGGGAACCATGACCCCACGAACGGTACCGCAGCCCCCACTGCCCCCGCTGCCCCGACCACGGATGTCGCGGCTACGAGGAAGCGGCGCCGGCCTGCGTTGACGCCGTCATTGCTCATTCAGTCCTCTCCCATCAGCTTGCTTGGCCAGTTGGACCTGACCTGTACTTAGGTTGTGTCTGTGGCGCTAAAAATTGGCCGCCATGGTAAGAAACAAATCCACACAGTGACAAGGTGATTACCCCCACAAGGAGCTATAACCCGCGCTTTGCTTGATCTGCGTCTATGCGACAAGTGGTCACCGACATGCTGACAGGTTAGTTCAAGCACAAAAAAAAGCCCGGTTCCAAGGAACCGGGCTTTTTTCGACTGCCGAAGCGGTATTAACGCTTGGAGTACTGAGGACGCTTACGCGCTTTACGCAGACCCACTTTCTTACGCTCGACTTCACGAGCGTCGCGGGTGACGTAGCCAGCACGACGCAGAGCGCCACGCAGGGTTTCGTCGTATTCCATCAGGGCGCGGGTGATACCGTGACGGATCGCACCGGCCTGACCGCTGACACCACCACCGGAAACGGTGACGTAGATGTCGAATTTCTCAACGGTTTCGGTCAGCTCGAGCGGCTGGCGAACAACCATGCGAGCGGTTTCGCGACCGAAGAACACGTCCAGAGAACGGTTGTTGATGGAAATGTTACCAGTACCCGGACGCAGGAAAACGCGAGCGGTTGCGGTCTTGCGACGGCCAGTGCCGTAATTTTGAGTCGCCGACATAATGAACTTTCCCGTTAGATCTTCAGTTCTTGAGGCTGCTGAGCAGTGTGTGGGTGAGCAGCACCCGCGTACACTTTCAGCTTACGGTACATGTCGCGACCCAGCGGGTTCTTAGGCAGCATGCCCTTGACCGCGGTTTCGATAACACGCTCAGGGGCCTTGGCGATCAACTTCTCGAAGTTGATTTCCTTGATACCGCCTGGGAAACCGGAGTGGGAGTAGTACATTTTGTCGGAAGACTTGGCACCAGTCACACGAACCTGTTCAGCGTTGATGACGACGATGTAGTCGCCGGTGTCAACGTGAGGGGTGTATTCTGGTTTGTGTTTGCCACGCAGACGGCTAGCGATTTCGGTAGCCAGACGACCCAGGGTCTGGCCAGCGGCGTCGACTACGAACCACTCGCGCTTTACTGTTTCCGGTTTAGCAGTAAAAGTTTTCATTCTCTAAAGCCTCAGAGGCCGCCCAGCGAAAAATAGACGGCGAATCTTACTGGATAGTGCACAACTTGCCAAGGGCAAGCGCGCAGCCGAACGCTGACGCTTTTGGGGGCTCGGGTCGGGCACGCCAATGTTCGACGGGGTTCTTCCTGCGAGGTGGTGCATCACTTCCGCCACACGGAGAGGGGCAGAATTATCCAGATTGCGCGAAAAATTTCAACCTGCTTTGATGGGCTTCTTTTGCCAAGGAGTGTTTTCCCGATGGAATACCGCAAGCTCGGCCGTACCGACCTCGACGTCAGCGCCCTGTGCCTGGGCACCATGACCTGGGGCGAGCAGAACACCCAGGACGAGGCCTTCGAGCAGATTGCGCTGGCCAAGGCCAGCGGCATCAACTTCATCGACACCGCCGAGATGTACCCGGTGCCGCCACGCCCGGAAACCTATGCCGCCACCGAGCGCATCATCGGCAACTGGTTCCGGGCCAACGGTGATCGCGATGACTGGGTATTGGCCAGCAAGGTCGCCGGCCCTGGCAACGGCATCAGCCACATCCGCGACGGCCAACTCAAGCACAACCGCCAGCACATCGTCGCCGCGCTGGACGAGAGCCTCAAGCGCCTGCACACCGACCGCATCGACCTCTACCAGCTGCACTGGCCGGAGCGCAGCACCAACTTCTTCGGCAAGCTGGGTTACCAGCACCTGGCCAACGACCTGTTCACCCCACTGGAAGAAACCCTCGAGGTGCTCGACGAGCAGGTGCGTGCCGGCAAGATCCGTCACATCGGCCTGTCCAACGAAACCCCGTGGGGCACCATGAAGTTCCTGCAACTGGCCGACAGCCGCGGCTGGCCGCGGGCGGTGTCGATCCAGAACCCTTACAACCTGCTCAACCGCAGCTTCGAAGTGGGCCTGGCGGAAGTGGCGATCCGCGAACAATGCGGCCTGCTGGCCTATTCGCCACTGGCGTTCGGCTTGCTCTCAGGCAAGTACGAGAACGGTGCCCGGCCAGAAAAAGCCCGCCTGACCCTGTTCAGCCGCTTCGCCCGCTATTCCAACCCGCAGACCGTGGCAGCCTGCAGCCGCTATGTACAGCTGGCCCGGGCGCACGGCCTGGACCCGGCACAGATGGCCCTGGCGTTCGTGACCCGGCAGCCATTCGTGACCAGCAACATCATTGGCGCAACCGACCTGGTGCAACTGCAGAGCAATCTCGACAGCCAGCAGCTGAACCTCAGCGACGAACTGCTCGCGGCAATCGAGGCGATCCATCAGGAGCAGCCGAATCCCGCGCCTTGAACAGCATGGGCCGCCACGCGGCCCTTCTGTGACACGGGGTAGACACAATCGCCAAAAAATAAGACGATCCAGCCGGTGATTGACCACTCTACCCTATAAGAACAATGACAATGATGTTTACCCAACCCTCCGCGTCGTTGCGGCGCGTCAGCATCCTGGCCATTGACAAGGTGTTCGCTTCGACCCTGATGCAGGCCAAGGATTTCTTCCACCTCGCCAGCTTGCGCTACAGCAAGCAGCTGGGCCTGGGCTTGCAGCCCATGTTCGAGATTCACCTGGTGAGCCCCGATGCCCAGCCGGTGGACAGCTTCAGCAATGTGCAGCTGCCGGTCGATGGCGGCCTCGATGATGCCGATGTGATCATCCTCCCGGCCTTCTGGGAGGATTTCGACAACCTGCTGCAACGTTATCCACAGGTGCTGCCTTGGCTGCGCGAACAGCACGCCCGTGGCGCCGTGCTGTGCGCCGAAGCCAGCGGGGTGTTCTGGCTGGCCGAGTCCGGCCTGCTCGACGGCAAGGAAGCGACCACCTACTGGCGCTTCTTCAACAGCTTCACCGAGCGCTTCCCGAAGATTCGCCTGAACCAGGACAAGCACCTGACCGACGCCGACAATCTGTACTGCGCCGGCGGCACCACATCGGCCTGCGACCTGTACATCTACCTGATCGAGCGTTTCTGTGGCGCCAATGTGGCGCGTGCCGTGGCCCGCGACATCCTCTACGAAGTGCAGCGCAACTACACCCCAGGGCGCATGGGCTTTGGCGGCCAGAAGCTGCACCAGGACCTGATCATCCTGCAGATCCAGCACTGGCTGGAGGAACACTTCGCCGACAAGTTCCGCTTCGAGGATGTGGCCCGCAACCATGGCATGAGCATCCGCAACTTCATGCGCCGCTTCCAGGGAGCGACCGGCGACAAGCCGTTGCACTACCTGCAGCGGCTACGCATCGAGACGGCCAAGGGGCTGCTGTCGAGCACGCGCAAGAGCATCAAGACCATCAGTTATGAGGTCGGCTATGACGATGCGAGTTTCTTTGCGCGGTTGTTCCGCCAGCACACGGAGTTGTCGCCGAACCAGTATCGGCAGCAGTTCATGCAAGAGGCTTGAGGCCTAGGGGCTGCTTTGCAGCCCCAGCCTTTTACGGCTTGTGCGGGCGCGAAAGGAACTCGTGCGACTGCATTTCCAGCAAGCGGCTCAAGGTCCGCTGGAACTCGAAACTCAGGCGCCCGCCGGTGTACAGGTCCTTGAGCTCCACTTCGGCCGAGATGATCAGCTTGACGTTGCGGTCGTAGAACTCGTCCACCATGTTGATGAAGCGGCGGGCAATGTCGTCGGTGGTGACGCCCATCTGCTCCACGTTGCTCAGCAACACGGCATGGAAGATCTTGCCCAGCTCGATGTAGTCGTTCTGGCTGCGCGGCCCGTCGCACAGGGCGCGGAAGTCGAACCAGGCGACGTCGTCGCAGGTGCGCAGGGCAGTGATCGGGCGGTTTTCGATCATCAGCACGTCATTCTCGACGGCCTGGGTGCACTCGGGCGTCAGCGCCTTGAAGCTGGCGCGCAGGCTCTGGTGCGCTGCGTCGTTGAGCGGGAAGTGGAACAGTTCGGCCTGCTCCAGGTGGCGCAGACGGTAGTCGACGCCGCTGTCGACGTTCACTACGTCGGTGAACTGCTTGATCATGGCGATGGCCGGCAGGAAGCGCGCGCGCTGCAGGCCGTCCTTGTACAGGCCGTCAGGGACGATGTTGGAAGTCGCCACCAGCGAGACGCCGTTCTTGAACAGCTCTTCCATCAGGGTGCCGAGGATCATCGCATCGGTGATGTCGGAGACGAAGAATTCGTCGAAGCAGATCACCCTGGCTTCGTCGCTGAAGCGCTTGGCGATGAGGGTCAGCGGGTTCTTCTCGCCCTTGAGGGTTTTCATTTCCTCGTGGACGCGCTTCATGAAGCGGTGGAAGTGCGTGCGCATCTTCTGCTTGAACGGTAGCGCTTCGTAGAAGGTGTCGACCAGATAGGTCTTGCCGCGCCCTACCCCACCCCAGAAGTACAGGCCCTTGACTGGCGTCTGCTCCTTTTTGCCGAACAGCTTGCCGAACATGCCCGGCTTGTTGTTCTGCGCGTGCACCAGGTCGTCGTACAGGCGCTGCAGGTGACGAACCGCAGTTTCCTGCGCCGCGTCATGGAAGAAGTCGGGACGTTTCAGATCTGCTTGATATCGTTCTAGGGGCGTCATGATTTCGTTAGCGAGGCAACAAAAAACGGGCCGTCACTGTAGCGACAGGCCCGCTTAATGGCAATCAGACTTGCGGCGAAATGCCTCAGTCCTGTTGCGGCTGAAGCGCTACACGCAGGCTTTCGATGGCCGAATCACGGGCTTCGGCAGTGTCGAACTGCGGCCCGTCGGCAACCTGCTCATCGTTCAGCCACAGGCTGAAGCCCAGGCCATCAACGCGCACATCGGCGTCGCCACCCTGCTGCAGCTGCTTGCTCACGGCACCGGCGCTCTTGCCGTCGGCGAAGCTGCGCGACAGCAGCAGTTGCTCGCCATCGGCGGCCAGCAGGCGGAAGCGGAAGCTGCCGTCTTCATCACGGAAGCTGACGAAGCGCGCACTCTTGGCGGCTTTCTTCTTCACTTCGGTGTTGGCCTGCACGCTGCTGCGGAACGAGCGCAGGCCAACGGCTTCACGCAGCTGTTCGAGGAACGGGGTGGCGATCTTGCGGGCCTTGGCGGCGCCAGCAAGGAGGATGTCCTCCAGGTCCGCCGGGCGCGCGATCAGCTGGTGGTAGTGCTCGCGCTTCTCGGCCAACTGGCCGTCGAGCAGCTGGAACAGGCGCTGTTTCGCGTCGCCCCAGCCCAGGCCCTGCAGCAGCTCTTCGCGGAACTCGGCGCACTGCGCCGGCGTCGAGAAGGCCTGGAACAGGGTGAACAGGTGCGAGTTGTCCGGGTCCTTGGCTTCGCCAGGTGCACGCGAGTCGGTGACGATGCGCGAGATGGCGTCTTTCATGTCCTTGGCGCTGGTGAACAGCGGGATGGTGTTGTCGTAGCTCTTGGACATCTTGCGACCGTCCAGGCCCGGCAGGGTCGCCACGCTCTCCTCGATCACCGCTTCCGGCAGGGCGAAGAAGTCGTTGCCCTGGCCGAACAGGTGGTTGAAACGCTGGCCGATGTCGCGGGCCATTTCCACATGCTGGATCTGGTCCCGACCGACCGGCACCTTGTTGGCGTTGAACATCAGGATGTCCGCGGCCATCAGCACCGGGTAGCTGTACAGGCCCATGGTCACGCCGGCATCCGGGTCTTCGCCGGCTTCCAGGTTCTTGTCCACCGAGGCCTTGTAGGCGTGGGCGCGGTTGAGCAGGCCCTTGGCCGCAACGCAGGTCAGCAGCCAGGTCAGCTCGGGGATCTCGGGGATGTCGGACTGGCGGTAGAAGGTCACCTTCGCCGGGTCCAGGCCACCAGCCAGCCAGGTGGCGGCGATTTCCAGGCGCGAGCGCTGGATGCGCAACGGGTCGTCGCACTTGATCAGGGCGTGGTAGTCGGCCAGGAAGTAGAACGAGTCGACACCCGGTTGCTGGCTGGCGACGATCGCCGGGCGGATGGCGCCGGCGTAGTTGCCCAGGTGCGGGGTGCCGGTGGTGGTGATACCGGTGAGGATGCGCGTGGTCATGGGTGTTCGCTTATTCAGGCTTGGCTCAGTTCGAAAGGCGCGGCAGCAGCAGATCCTTCAGATCGGTCAGCTTGCCATGGAAGAAGTGTCCGCATTCTGCCACTTTCAGCAGCTCATGGGGGCGCCCCAGTGCGTCGGACCATTCGTAAACCAGCTGCGGATCGACGACTTCGTCGGCGTCCGGCTGCACCACAGCGATCGGGCAGTGTTGCGGCAGCGGGAACTCTGCGGTCAGGCGCATCACCGCCGGGGCGATCATGAACAGCTGCTGCAGCGCCACGCCCTGGGCTTCCAGGCGCCCGGCCAGGCTGGTGGCGACAAAGCCACCGAACGAGAAGCCCATCAGCACCAACGGCAGCTCGGGATGCTTGGCACGCAACCAGGCCGCTGCGGCCTCGGCATCGTCCACTTCGCCAGCGCCCATGTCATGGCTGCCGGCGCTCTGGCCAACGCCGCGGTAATTGAAGCGCAAGGTCACGTAGCCGGCATCGCGGGCGGTGCGCTGCAGGGTCGAGACCACCTTGTTGAGCATGGTGCCGCCCTGGACCGGGTTGGGGTGGCAGATCAACACCGCACCGCGGGCATCGGCCACGTCCAGGTACAAGGCTTCCAGCTGGCCGATCGGGCCATCGATGAACAAGGGGGTTTCGCGGACAAGCAAGGCACTACTCCGTGACCTCGAAGGGGGTCGTTTCGTCTAGGTGAGGAATTCTGTTCTGATTTGCGATCGCTCGCGGTATACAGCGCAGGTCTGAGCCGTTAACGTAAAGCAAAGCCGTTTATAGAGGAAGGACTCGTGGAACTCTCGCTCCTTGTTTGGTTGTTGCCAACCCTGGCCCTGGTCATCGGTGTGGCGGTCGGTTTCATCGTTGCCCGCCTGCTGCCCAATGCGGCGCCCAGCAGCACTCAGCGTCAGCTGGATGATATTCAGAAGCGCTTCGACACTTACCAGAATGAGGTGGTCACCCACTTCAACAGCACTGCCGTGCTGGTCAAACGGCTGACCCAGAGCTACCAGGATGTACAGGATCACCTGGCAGAGGGTGCCAACGCCCTGGCCCTCGACGACGTGACCCGCCAACGCCTGCTGGCTGCACTGCACTCGGAAGGCTCTCAGGTTCCACGCGATCGCCTGACCCCACCAAAAGACACCGCCGAAGTGCCACGTGATTACGCGCCCAAAACGCCGAACTCGCCGGGCATGCTGGACGAGAGCTACGGGCTCAAGCGCTGAACCGCTGAAAAGAACAAAGGCCTCGCATGAGGCCTTTTTCTTGAGTTTGATTCACTGATTTAGCTACAAGCCTTCAAAGCCTGCTCGACATCCGCCAGCAGATCCTCCACATCCTCCAGCCCCACCGACAACCGCACCAACCCCTCGGAAATGCCGTGATGCGCCCGCTCTTCGGGCGTGTAGCTGGAGTGGGTCATGCTCGCCGGATGCTGCGCCAGCGATTCGGCATCCCCCAGGCTCACCGCCCGGGCAAACAGTTGCAGCGCATTCATGAAGCGCCGCCCGGCCTCGATTCCGCCCTTGAGTTCGAAAGCGATCATGCCGCCCGGCAAGCGCATCTGCCGCTGCGCCAGTTCGTACTGGGCAAACGATGGTAGCCCCGGATACTGGATCAGCTCCACCTGTGGCTGGACCGCGAGAAACTCGGCAACCCGCTGGGCATTCGCGCAGTGGCGATCCATACGCAAAGCGAGTGTCTTGATGCCACGCATCAGCAGCGAGGCATCGTGCGGCGACAGCACAGCGCCCGTCATGTCCTTGAGGCCTTCAAGGCGAATGCGGTCCACCAGTGCCTTGCGTCCGATCACCAGCCCGGCCGTGATATCGCCGTGCCCACTGAGGTACTTGGTCGCCGAATGCACCACCAGGTCGGCCCCCTGCTCCAGCGGCCGCTGCAGGTAAGGCGTGCAATAGGTATTGTCGACCACGATATGCAGGTCATGCCCCCGCGCCGCCTCAGCAACTGCCGCGATATCGACCAGTTGCATGTTCGGGTTGGCCGGGGTTTCGAAGTAGATCATCCGGGTTTTAGCGTTGATCGCAGCCTTCAAGGCCTTTGCGTCATTGAGGTCGACATGGCGCACCTTCACTCCGAACTCGCCGATGCCATGGTGCATGTAGGCGAAAGTGCAGCCATACACCGTGCGCCCGACGATCAACTCGTCACCGGGGCGCAGCAGGGTCCAAAGCGTCGAGGTGATGGCCCCCATGCCCGACGCCAGCGCCAAGCCTGCCTCGCCCCCTTCCAGAGAAGCCATGCGCTGCTCCAGCAAGGCCAGGGTCGGGTTGGAGATACGGCTGTAGAAGTGCCCGCCCTCCTCACCGGCAAAGCACGCCGCGCCGTATTCGACGCTGGGGAAGGCATAGGTTGCGGTCTGGTAAACCGGTGGCACCAGGGCGCCGCCGTGGGAAAGCGGATCGTAGCCATGATGGATGGCGCGGGTGGAAAAACCGGTGTTGTTATGGGAGTCGCGCATGGCAACAGCCTCTGGTGGTTTGTTATAAGCTTATGCCACCGAGCTGCCTGAATTTTTCCAAAATTGCCCACGCATTCGCGCCTGTTTTGGAATGAAAACAACAATTACAACACCAGGAGGGCAAATCATGCCTTCAAGCCTCGACCGCACCGACCGCGCTCTGCTCGCTGCCCTGCAGGACAACGCCCGTCTGACCATTTCCGAACTTGCAGACCAGGTTGCGCTGACCACCTCGCCGTGCTGGCGGCGGGTCAAGTTGCTGGAAGATAACGGCTATATCACCGGCTACCAGGCCATCTTGTCGCCCAAGTCGCTGGGCTTTGGGGTGACGGCGTTTGTCAGCATCATGATGGATTCGCATACCAAGGACATGGCGTTGGCATTCGAGCAGCGACTGATGGAGATTCCCGAGATTGTTGCTTGTCACAACATCTCTGGGCGGTATGACTTTCTGTTGGAGATTCTGGCGAGGGATTTGGAATCGTTTGGGGAATTTACCCGGGAGGTGCTACAGCGGTTGCCGGGGGTGAAGGAGATTTATTCGAGTTTTTCCTATAAGGCGGTCAAGGAAAAACGAGTGATTCCGGTATCAGAAATACACATCTGAAAAGCCGCACCGTCTATAACGGTCTCCAAACCGCTAGCATCAGAGCAACGCGTGCAGTTTGGAGATCGACAAGCTCTAATGCACCGCTATGACTCATGGATAATCGTGAGGGATTTTAATAAACGGATCAGGAATGGGAGGGTAAACATGAGGGTATATTTTAGGATTTCGAGGCAGTCGTCCTGGCACATAACCTTGACGCGCCCATCGAACCTCCCCATTGCGGTCATCAAAAATTATAATATTTCCAGTATCGATAACCTTCAGGTAATTATTTGTCCAATACGATCTATCCAGCGTCTCCGTGCTCTGCGCGGACCATATCCTATCGCGTGACGGATCATATAAAAACCTGAGTTACTCACGACAAACTGAAGTGGCTCACGAGATCGATTACGGAACGTAGAGCTGTATGGCTGCGTATGGTCAGCGACCCAAACGACCGAACCAGCGTCTTCCAAAACCAGATTACCATCGTCCCTGAGACGAAGTACAAACCTTCCATTATCAGATTTTATGAAATGCCCCGCCCGCATGGCCTGGTTAGGAGGAAGCAATACCCCTCCAGACCCTTGAAACAGCTGATATTGTATTTGTTGATACTTGCTTTTTCCCATGACGAAAGTCTCCTTCAGGTAAGTGCCAGACACTACTCAACTAGTGGTACGCACTCATCATCCGCAAATGCAATCAGCATTCTCACCAAAAAGTATTCCCACCCCTGCCATGGGAAAAAATCCTACAACAACAATAGAATCCACCCACATATAGTCATCACATTTCGCATTGAGGAATTAGTCATAATCTCTCAGGCATGGCAAGCGCCCACTCGGCAGGCAAAATATACCTAACACACCAAACAACGCCCCAAATAACGTCACTACACATAAATTCGAGAACTGTATGAAAAATCTATTAGTAGTCGTTATTCTCATATTATCCGGATGCAAAGGCGAGATGCCCCTTTTGCTTCCTAACAGAGAAGAAATGAAATTCCAGTGTGACATGGACCCTTACAAACAGGGCTGCGAACGGATGATGGATTATCAAGAGCACCGTCGCTGGATCAAGAAACCAATGACCTAAAGCCATGGCATGCAGGCAACCCAAGATCCCATCGGCGGGGGCATACTACTGCAGCTGTTAAACCAGCAAGGAAAAAACCTACAAAAAACAGAAAAATCCTCACACTTTACATAGCACCTCGAATACTTAACTACCGCGCAACTTAAGCGATGCTACCAGCATCAATCAGGAGGGGAACGCTGAAATGGCATTACCATTACCCAACCACATCGCAAACAAGCTTGCTGAGCAAATCTTCAACAACTTCGACGATTTCTCCCAGGCTTTCTGGCTGGCAATCGCCGAAGACCCGATCTACTCCCAACAATTCGTTACCTCGCAACTCAACCGCATCAAGCAAGGATGGCCACCTCGCGCGCCTTTCGGTGAAACCGCAAAAGGCGTACGCGACTATCAGATCTGCCACATCGACCCACCTGCCTTTTGCGGTGCGACGTACGACGCCGAAAACATGCGGATCATGAGCGCCCTGCAGTACGCGCTGTCATCGGAGGTGAAGTGGTGATCAGTCAAAAACACTCCCTTGCCGACTACACCTGCGCCGAATTCAGGACAGTGGTTGAGGAATTGCTACAGGCATCTGGTACCTCCGCCTGGCAGGATCGCTTACTCGAACACTTTATCGAGATGGCCGGACATCCGGATGGCTCTGACCTCCTCTACTACCCTGCAAACGAACTGGAAGGCTGCGCCGTGGGGGTGATCGCACGGATCATTGCCTGGCGAAAATCAAAGGAACTTCCCCTGTTCAAGGATATGCAATGAACAAATTTGTATGGGTGTTGATGCTGCTTCTATCCGGTTGCGCCGATGGCAGGGTCTGAACGCTGAAGTGACACAGACCTGAACTTCAATCCCACCAAGGACAAGAAGGCTAGATACGTTAACGGCTATGCACAGCGAGAAAAGGGCCTTCCCCGAGGTCCTTACTATTGGCCCGGGATCAAAGCATTAACGTAATCACGCTTGATGATTTCCAAGGCGACTGCATCATCCAGCAGATCAAAGCGCGGCACCTCGTTGCTCGGCTCCCCTGGGTCTGAATAGTCCATCTTACCGACGAGATGCTGAAGCAGAAAATTCATGGCCTCGATATCCGTAGGGGTCACGTTAAGCGACTTGATCAACAAGGCAACTACTGCCTTAGGTTTGTTTTCCGCAAACTGAAACGAAGGGTAAAACTTCCTACAACCGTCGGCGTGAGTGTATGCGAGAAGCTTCCCTGCGCTGGCCTCCTTGATCAACTTTTGCTGTGTAATACCCAACAATTCGCAAGCTGCCTGTACATCCAGTAGCTGACAGCGACTGTCGATACGCTCGAACGCGCGCGCTTTCATTCTGGTTATTGCATCCTGATTACGCGTTGCAACCGAAGCCATCAGTCCTCCTCGGCAATTCGATATTCCGTAAACTCTGAGGCTATGGCTCTCCAGTTGCATGAGTCAATTTTTCAATGCGTCTATTTGTAAACACGGCCGTCACTCGTAGATACATGTCTTGGGCTCTGAGCTGGCGCTCGATCTCATAGGCGCTGAAAATGCTGCGGCGAACACCCCGCAGCCCACTCTCACTGCCCATTAAATCCACCAACAAAAAACCCCGCCGAAGCGGGGTTTTTCACAAGCACCAATGCTTAGATCGCGCCACGCTGGCGCAGCACATCCAGCACCTGCTTCACGCCTTCATCAACACTGGTGTTCTGGGTATCGATCACCAGGTCAGCATCCAGCGGCACATCGTACGGGAAGCTTTCGCCCGGGATGTTATCGCCCCCAGCGGCGTACAGCCCCTGCGGGTCACGCTCACGGCACGCCAACGGCGAGGCCTGAACGTAAACGGTCACCAGACGCTCCTTGCCGATCAGCGCCTTGGCCTGCTCGCGGCCTTCGGCATCCGGGGCAACGAACGCCGCCAGGGTCAGCAGGCCGGCTTCGTTGAACTGGCGAGCCACGTGGGCGGCGCGGCGCCAGTTCTCGGTGCGGCCGGCGCGGTCCTGTGGCAGGCCCTTGTTCAGGTCGTGGCGCAGGTTCTGACCATCGAGTACGTACACCGCACGGCCCATATCGAAGAGCTTGCGCTCCACAGCGTAGGCCAGGGTGCTCTTGCCAGCGCCGGACAGGCCGCTGAACAGCACGGTTGCAGGCTGCTGGCCGAAGCGCAGGGCGCGCTCTTCGGTGGCCACGTGAGCGAGCTTGCCATGCTGGCCGGTGCTGCCGTGCGGCAAGACGGGCGGCGCGATGATCATGCCGGCGCCAACGGTGCCGTTGGTCAGGCGGTCGATGACGATGAACGCACCCGTGGTGCGGTTGCTGTCGTAACCGTCCAGGGCGATCGAGGCGTCCAGGGCAACCTTGACCCGGCCGATCTCGTTCAGCTGCAGCGCGCTGGCAGCGCCCTGCTCCAGGGTGTTCACATCGACCTTGTGGGTGATGCTGGCAATCGAGCCCGGCACGTAGCTGGTAGCGCGCTTGATATCGTACTTCTTGCCCGGGAGCATCGGCTCCTCGGCCATCCACACCAGCATGGCGTCGAACTGGTCGGTGACTGGCGGCACGTTATCGGCGTGCACCAGCAGGTCGCCACGGGAGATGTCAATCTCGTCTTCCATGGTCAGGGTAACGGCCTGGCCTGGGCCAGCGTTTTCCAGTTCACCTTCGTAGGTGACGATGGACTTGACCCGGCTGCTCTTGCCCGACGGCAGCACGACCACTTCATCACCCTTGTGCACCACGCCGCTGGCGATGGTGCCGGCGAAGCCGCGGAAGTTCAGGTTCGGGCGGTTGACGTACTGCACCGGGAAACGCAGGTCGGTGAAGTTGCGGTCGGCCGACACTTCGACGGTCTCGAGGATTTCCATCAAGGTTGGGCCGGCGTACCACGGCGATTGCTCGCTGTGGTTGACCACGTTGTCGCCCTTGAGCGCCGACATCGGCACGAATTGCAGGCTGCTTGGCTTCAGGTTGATGGCGTCGGCGAACTTCAGGTAGTCGGCCTTGATCGACTCGAATACGCCTTCGTCGAAGCCTTTGAGGTCCATCTTGTTGACCGCGACCACGATGTGCTTGATGCCCAGCAACGAGGCGATGTAGCTGTGGCGACGGGTCTGGGTCTGCACGCCGTAGCGGGCATCGACCAGGATGATTGCCAGGTCGCAGGTGGACGCGCCGGTGGCCATGTTGCGGGTGTACTGCTCGTGGCCCGGGGTGTCGGCGATGATGAACTTGCGCTTGGCGGTGGAGAAGTAGCGGTAGGCGACATCGATGGTGATGCCCTGCTCGCGCTCGGCCTGCAGGCCGTCGACCAGCAGCGCCAGGTCGACTTCCTCGCCAGTGGTGCCGACTTTCTTCGAATCACGGGTGATGGCCTCGAGGTGGTCCTCGTAGATCATCTTCGAATCGTGCAGCAGGCGCCCGATCAGGGTGCTCTTGCCATCGTCGACGTTGCCGCAGGTCAGGAAGCGCAGCAGTTCCTTGCGCTCGTGCTGGGCCAGGTAGGCGAGGATGTCCTCGCTGATCAGATCAGATTGGTGCGACATGGAGTAACCCTGAAATTAGAAGTAGCCTTGGCGTTTCTTGTCTTCCATGGAACCGGCGCCATCGTGGTCGATGACACGGCCCTGGCGTTCGGACGTACGGGTCAGGAGCATTTCCTGAATGATGTCCGTCAGGGTCTCGGCTTCCGACTCGACAGCGCCCGTCAGCGGGTAGCAGCCGAGGGTACGGAAACGCACCTTCTTCTTGACGATGCGCGCCTTCTCTTCCTCGGAGAGGTGCTCGAGGATGCGTTCGTCGTCGATCATGATCAGGGTGCCGTTCTTCTCGATGACTTCACGCTCGGCGGCGAAGTACAGCGGCACGATCGGGATGCCTTCGAGGTAGATGTACTGCCAGATGTCCAGCTCGGTCCAGTTCGACAGTGGGAAGACGCGGATCGACTCGCCCTTGTTGACCTTGCCGTTGTACACGTTCCACAGCTCCGGGCGCTGGTTCTTCGGGTCCCAGCGGTGCTTGCTGTCACGGAAAGAGTACACACGTTCCTTGGCCCGCGACTTCTCTTCGTCGCGGCGCGCGCCACCGAAGGCGGCATCGAAACCATGCTTGTCCAGCGCCTGCTTGAGGCCCTGGGTCTTCATGATGTCGGTGTGCTTGGAGCTGCCATGGGTGAAGGGGTTGATGCCCTGCGCCACACCCTCAGGGTTGACGTGGGTGATCAGCTCCAGGCCCATTTCCTCGACCATCTTGTCGCGGAAGCTGTACATCTCCTGGAATTTCCACTGGGTGTCGACGTGCATCACCGGGAACGGCAGCTTGCCCGGGAAGAAGGCCTTGCGCGCCAGGTGCAGCATCACGGCGGAATCCTTGCCGATCGAGTACAGCATCACCGGGTTGTCGAACTCGGCGGCCACCTCGCGGATGATGTGGATGCTTTCCGCCTCCAGCTGTTTCAAGTGCGTCAGTTTGTCGACCATGGCTACTCACGAAAAAACACGAAAAACGATCTTATGGACGGCCAGCGGGCCGTGTTCGAGCGAGCCACTTTATCACAGCGGCTGCTTCTATTTAGGAGGCGGGCTAGATCGAAAAAGTCTAACGATATGACTGGGGGTTTGGGGCTGGCAGGCCCGGCCCTTTCGCGGGTAAACCCGCTCCCGCAGGGACCGCGCCGGCCTGAAGACTGGCCCGGATGTCAGATGGGATTCGGGCAGTCGATGAACAGGTGCTCCAGGGCAAACCGCCGCGCCAGGTAGTCACCCAAGGCCTGCACCCCGTACCGCTCGGTGGCATGGTGCCCTGCGGCAACGAAGCTCACCCCGTTCTCCCGGGCACTGTGATAGGTCTGCTCGGACGCCTCGCCAGTGAGGTACAGGTCCACCCCCGCAGCAATCGCGGTGTCGATGTAGCCCTGCCCGCCTCCGGTGCACCAGCCGACCCGGCGGATCATCTGATCGCCTTCCACCAGCAACGGCTCACGCCCGAGCACTTCCTGCACCCGACGGGCGAAGTCACGTGCGGTCACAGGCTCCGCCAGCGAACCGACCAGGCCGACCACCTTGGGGTTTTCCGGGTCCAGCGGCCCTTCGACGGTGATGTCCAGTTGCCGCGCCAGCTGCACGTTGTTGCCGACTTCCGGGTGCACGTCCAGCGGCAGATGAAACGCCAGCAGGCTGATGTCGTGCTTGAGCAAGGTCTTCAGCCGGCGCTGACGGATCCCGGTAACGCACGGGTTCTCACCTTTCCAGAAATAACCATGGTGCACCAGGATCAGGTCGGCCTCGGCCTCGACCGCGGCATCCAGCAAGGCCTGACTGGCGGTGACCCCGCTGACGATGCGGCTGACCTGTGGTCGACCCTCGACCTGCAGGCCATTGGGGCAGTAATCCTGGATCTTCGCGCTGCCCAGGTAGCGTTCGGCTTCCTCGACCAGGGTGTTGAGTGCGACGGCCATGAAAATCTCCTCGAAATCTGCGCTTTTCTCGGGCGCAACGCCTGCAGAACGCCCGTATAATGCCGGCCATTATGGGCCGTCGCCGGCATCGGGGGAACCGGTGTATGATCGCGCGCGCTCATGCCCCACTGCGCGGCCACCGGCCCTTGCTCTCTCCAGGACTCGTTCATGTTCAAGGCTTTGCGTTACTTTGGCTGGCCCCTGCTCACCGGTATTCTGATCGCCGTACTGATCATCCAGCGCTACCCCGAGTGGGTGGGTCTGCCCAGCCAGGACGTCAACCTGCAGCAAGCCCCGCAAACCTCGCGGATAATGCAGGGCCCGGTGTCCTACGCCGACGCCGTGACCCTCGCCGCCCCGGCCGTGGTCAACCTGTACACCACCAAGGTGGTGAACAAGACCGCCCACCCGTTGTTCGAAGACCCGCAATTCCGCCGCTTCTTCGGTGACAACCTGCCCAAGCAGCGCCGCTGGGAGTCGAGCCTTGGTTCGGCGGTGATCATGAGCCCCGAGGGCTACCTGCTGACCAACAACCACGTCACCAGCGGCGCCGACCAGATCGTCGTGGCCCTGAAAGACGGCCGCGAAACCTTGGCCCGGGTGATCGGCAGCGACCCGGAAACCGACCTGGCGGTGTTGAAGATCGACCTGAAGAACCTGCCAGCCATTACCATCGGCCGCTCCGACAACATCCACATCGGTGATGTGGTATTGGCCATCGGCAACCCGTTCGGCGTCGGCCAGACCGTGACCATGGGCATCATCAGCGCCACCGGCCGCAACCAGCTGGGCCTGAACAACTACGAAGACTTCATCCAGACCGACGCGGCGATCAACCCGGGCAACTCCGGTGGTGCGCTGGTCGACGCCAATGGCAACCTGGTCGGCATCAACACCGCGATCTTCTCCAAGTCCGGTGGCTCCCAGGGTATCGGCTTCGCCATCCCGATCAAGCTGGCGCTGGAGGTGATGAAGTCGATCGTCGAACACGGCCAGGTGATCCGCGGCTGGCTGGGCATTGAAGTGCAGCCGTTGAGCCAGGAGCTGGCTGAATCGTTCGGCATGCAGGGCCGCCCGGGCATCGTGGTGGCGGGCATCTTCCGTGATGGCCCGGCGCAGAAGGCCGGGTTGCAGCTGGGCGATGTGATCCTGAGCATCAACGGCGAACCGGCTGGCGACGGGCGCAAGTCGATGAACCAGGTGGCGCGGATCAAGCCGACCGACAAGATCACCATCGAGGTGATGCGCAATGGTCAGCAGCTCAAGCTGATTGCCGAGGTAGGGCTACGCCCGCCTCCAGCACCTGCAGCAACGCAGGAAGAGAAATAAGAAGAAGGGGCCGCATTTGCGGCCCCTTCTTGCATCAGTGCAGGATCTGGCTGAGGAACAACTTGGTCCGGTCACTGCGCGGGCGGTCGAAGAAGTCATCCGGCGCCGCCTGCTCGACGATCTCCCCCTTGTCCATGAAGATCACCCGGTTCGCCACGGTGCGGGCAAAGCCCATTTCGTGGGTCACGCAGAGCATGGTCATGCCGTCCTCGGCCAGGCCGACCATGGTGTCGAGCACTTCCTTGACCATTTCCGGGTCCAGCGCCGAGGTCGGTTCGTCGAACAGCATGATCTTCGGTTTCATGCACAGCGCCCGGGCAATCGCCACGCGCTGCTGCTGGCCACCGGAGAGCTGCCCAGGGAACTTGTGCGCCTGCTCTGGAATACGTACCCGCTCCAGGTAGTGCATGGCAATTTCCTCGGCCTTGCGCCGGGGCATCTTGCGCACCCACATCGGCGCCAGGGTGCAGTTTTCCAGAATGCTCAGGTGCGGGAACAGGTTGAAGTGCTGGAACACCATGCCCACCTCGCGGCGGATCGCTTCGATCTGCTTGAGGTCGTTGGTCAGCTCCACACCATCGACCACGATGCGGCCCTGCTGGTGCTCTTCCAGGCGGTTGAGGCAGCGGATGGTGGTCGACTTGCCCGAGCCGGACGGGCCACACAGGACGATGCGCTCGCCCTGGCGCACGTTCAGGTTGATGTCCTTGAGCACATGGAACTGGCCGTACCACTTGTTCACGCCCTGCATCTGGATGATGCCTTCGGGGCCGGCAGGCTGCTTGATCGCTTCACTCATTTCGAAACTCCTAACGCTTGTGGCCAGTGTCCAGCTTGCGCTCCAGGTGCATGGAGTAGCGGGACATACCGAAACAGAAAATCCAGAACACCAGGGCGGCAAACACATAGCCCTCGGTGGCCATGCCCAGCCAGGCCGGGTCAGCGGCGGCTTGCTTGACGCTGTTGAGCAGGTCGAACAGGCCGATGATGATCACCAGGCTGGTGTCCTTGAACAGCGCGATGAAGGTGTTGACGATGCCGGGGATCACCAGCTTGAGCGCCTGCGGCAGAATCACCAGGCCCATCGAGCGCCAGTAGCCCAGGCCCATGGCCGCAGCGGCTTCGTACTGGCCCTTGGGGATGGCCTGCATGCCACCGCGGACCACCTCGGCGACATACGCCGACTGGAACAGGATCACCCCGATCATCGCCCGCAGCAGCTTGTCGAAGCTCATGCCTTCTGGCAGGAACAACGGCAGCATCACCGACGACATGAACAACACGGTGATCAGCGGCACGCCACGCCAGAACTCGATGAAGGTCACGCAGACCACCTTCACCGCCGGCATCCGCGAGCGCCGCCCAAGGGCCAGCAGGATGCCCAGTGGCAAGGCGCCGACGATGCCCACGGTGGCGATCACAAGGGTCAGCATCAACCCGCCCCACTGGCTGGTGGCGACGTTGCTCAGGCCGAGCAGGCCACCGTGCAGCAAGGTGTAGGCGAGGACCGGGTACAACACCAGGAAGCCCAGGCCGTAGATCGCCTTGCGCGGGAAGCGTTTGATGAACAGCGGCGCCGCGCCGAGCACGGCCAGCCATACCGTCAGGTCCACGCGCCAGCGCAACTCGACCGGGTAGTAGCCATACATGAACTGGCCAAAGCGCTGCTGCACGAACACCCAGCAGGCGCCCGACTGGGTGCAGTCGGCGCGGGTGGTGCCGACCCAGTTGGCGTCGATCAACGCCCAATGCACCAACGGCGGCACGATCAGCCACACCAGGTACACGGCGAACAGGGTCAGCAGGGTGTTGAGCCAGCTGGAGAACAGGTTTGCACGCATCCATGCGAGCACGCCGACGGTTTTCACCGGAGGCGGCATGTCGGGTTTGAAAACATGAGCATTCACGGGCGTATCCTCACCGCTCGATCAGCGCGATGCGCTTGTTGTACCAGTTCATCAGCAGCGAAATGCTGATGCTGATGGCGAGATAGACACTCATGGTGATGGCAATCACCTCGATGGCCTGGCCGGTCTGGTTGAGCACGGTACCGGCGAACAGCGAAACCATCTCCGGGTAGCCGATACCGGCCGCCAGCGACGAGTTCTTCGCCAGGTTCAGGTATTGGCTGGTCAGCGGCGGAATGATCACCCGCAGTGCCTGGGGGATGATCACCTTGCGCAGGGTCGGGCCGTCGCGCAGGCCAAGCGAGTGGGCCGCTTCGGTCTGGCCATGGCTCACCGAGCGAATGCCCGAGCGCACGATCTCGGCAATGAATGCCGCCGTATAGATGGTCAACGCCAGGGTCAGCGCCAGCAGTTCGGGGATCAACACCCAGCCGCCGACGAAGTTGAAGCCCTTGAGCTGCGGCACCTCCCAATGCACCGGGCTGCCGAACAGCAGCGCGCAGGCGCCGGGAATGGCAATGAACAGCGCCAGCCCCACCCAGAACTTGTGGAACGGCTCGCCGGTCGCATCGAAGCGTTTGTTGGCATAACGCACCATCACCACGATCGCCACCAGCGCCAGCACCAGGGCCACCACGAACGGCCAGAAGCCATCGGCCATCGAGGCACCGGGCATGTTCAGGCCACGGTTGCTGATGAAGAACAGGTCATTGATGTTGATGCTGCCCCTGGGTCCCGGCAGGGTCAGGAACACCGCGAAGTACCAGAACAGGATCTGCAGCAGCGGCGGAATGTTGCGGAAGGTTTCCACATACACGGTCGCCAGCTTGCTGATCATCCAGTTTGGCGACAGCCGCGCCACGCCGATGACGAAACCGAGCACGGTCGCCAGGATCACGCCAATGAACGTCACCAGCAGGGTATTGAGCAGGCCGATGACGAACACACGCGCATAGCTGTCGGATTCCACGTAGGGAATCAGGTGCTGGGCGATGCCGAAGCCGGCGCTACGCTCGAGGAAGTCGAAACCCGAGGTGATACCGCGGTGTTGCAGGTTGGTCTGGGTGTTGTGGAACAGATACCAGCCCAGGCCAACCACGAAGGCGATCGTAAGAATCTGGAACAGCCAGGCGCGCACACGCGGGTCGTTCAGGGAAAGCCCCTTGGGTGCGCCAATTTGATTTTGCATGAAGTGCCCCGAAAAATAGGGATTCGAACAACCTGCGGCGGCGGGATGCCGCCGCAGGGTGCAGCCATCAGCGCACAGGTGGCGCGTACTGGATGCCGCCGTTGTTCCACAGGGCGTTCATGCCACGGTCGATCTTCAGGTCGGTGTTCTGGCCCAGGTTCTTCTCGAACACTTCGCCGTAGTTGCCGACTTGCTTGACGATCTGCACTACCCAGTCTTTGGGCAGCTTGAGGTCCTTGCCATATTCACCGTCAGCGCCCAGCAGGCGGGCGACGTCCGGGTTCTTGGTGGACTTGGCCTCGGCCTCGACGTTCTTCGAGGTGATGCCGGCCTCTTCAGCGTTGAGCATGGCGAACAGGGTCCACTTGACGATGCTGAACCAGTCTTCGTCGCCTTTACGCACCACCGGGCCGAGTGGCTCCTTGGAGATGGTTTCCGGCAGCACCACGTAGTCGGTCGGCGCGGCCAGCTTGGAGCGCTGGGCGAACAGCTGCGACTTGTCCGAGGTCAGCACGTCGCAACGGCCGGACTCCAGCGACTTGGCGCTTTCGTCGGAGGTGTCGAAGGTGATCGGGGTGTACTTCAGGCCATTGGCACGGAAGAAGTCCGAAACGTTCAGTTCGGTGGTGGTACCGGCCTGGATGCAGATGGTCGCGCCGTCGAGTTCCTTCGCGCTGGAAACGCCGAGCTTCTTGTTGACCAGGAAGCCAACGCCGTCATAGTAGGTGACGCCAGCGAACACCAGGCCCATGCCGGCATCGCGCGAGCTGGTCCAGGTGGTGTTGCGCGACAGCACGTCGACTTCGCCCGACTGCAGCGCGGTGAAGCGCTCCTTGGCGTTGAGCTGGCTGAACTTGACCTTGGTCGCGTCGCCGAACACGGCGGCGGCCACGGCGCGGCAGACATCGGCGTCGATGCCGACGATCTTGCCTTCCTTGTCAGGTACCGAGAAGCCAGGAAGACCGTCGCTCACGCCACACTGGACGAAGCCCTTCTTCTTTACCGCATCGAGGGTGGCGCCGGCCTGGGCGGTGCTCACGGCGCCCAGTGCAGCGGCAGCGGTCAGGACTGCCAGGGTGGTTTTCAACATCTTCATTCACAACCTCCAAATTGCTCTTGTTGTACGAGCCGGAATTGCACCGCACCCTTTTGAGGCGCATCCGACCCGTGTTGGCTTGTTCTTGGGTCAATTGGCGCAATGGGCTGTTCTGTGACAGCCTTCGCGTGCAAAGGGTGTTACCGTCACGGCCTGCCCTTTGCATCGAATGAAGAATTGCAAAGCGCGTACCAGATTTGTTGGCTGTAGCGTTTAAGCGATCGTCAAGTAGGGAAAGTTGTATCGTTGCGACATTCTTTTTCTGACAATCAATTGCAGCGCCTTCTTTTCACGCACGCCATAACAAGACCCGCACTCTTTCGGAGCAGTCATGACCAACCCGCTGATTCTCGAACCCCAGAAAACCGCTGACGCCTGTGTGATCTGGTTGCACGGTTTGGGTGCCGACCGTTACGACTTCCTACCTGTTGCCGAATTCATGCAGGAACGCCTGACCAGTACCCGTTTCGTGATGCCCCAGGCGCCGACCCGCCCAGTGACCATTAACGGCGGCTACGCCATGCCCAGCTGGTACGACATCAAGGCCATGACCCCGGCCCGCGCCATCGACGAAACACAGCTGGAAGCGTCAGCCGAGCAGATCATCGGCCTGATCAAGGCCGAACAGGCCAAGGGCATCAACCTGTCGCGGATCTTCCTCGCCGGTTTTTCCCAGGGCGGCGCGGTGGTGCTGCACACTGCCTATATAAAGTGGCAGGAAGCACTGGGCGGGGTGATCGCCCTGTCCACCTACGCCCCGACCTTCACTGACAGCCACCAGCTGAGCGCCTGCCAGCAACGCACCCCGGCCCTGTGCCTGCACGGCGTGCACGACCCGGTGGTGATTCCGTCCATGGGCCGTACCGCATTCGAATACCTCAACACCTGGGGTGTCGCCGCACGCTGGCACGAATACCCGATGGAGCACGAGGTGGTGGTCGAGGAACTGAGCGATATCCACGACTGGCTGAGCAAGCAATTGCAATAAGCCAACCCCACCTGTAGTTGTGGGAGTTTTCCGCTACGCCGCGCCCAGATCTTGCATTACACTGCCCGGCGTACATTCCTTAACCAGTTGATGAGACGATCGTGCTCAAGGCACTCAAGAAAATATTCGGCAAAGGAGACGCCGCGCCAACGGCCGTCGCTCCTGCTGCCAGCGTGACGCCAACGGCGCCCGCCCCCACTGCAGAGGCCCGGCCCGAACCGAAACCGGCCGCGCCCCGCGCCAAGCCCGCCGCCAAGGCAGAAGCACCCGCCGATGCCGCAGCGCCTGCCGACAAGCCGGCCAAGGACAAACCACGCCGCGAACGCAAGCCCAAGCCCCAGGCGAGCCTGTGGAAGCCGGAAGATTTCGTGGTCGAGCCGCAGGAAGGCAAGACCCGCTTCCACGACTTCAAGCTCTCCAACGAGCTGATGCACGCCATCCACGACCTCGGTTTCCCTTACTGCACGCCGATCCAGGCGCAGGTACTGGGTTACACCCTGGCTGGCCAGGACGCCATCGGCCGCGCCCAGACCGGTACCGGCAAGACGGCGGCGTTCCTGATTTCGATCATTTCCCAGCTGCAGCAGACGCCGCCGCCGAAAGAGCGCTACATGGGCGAGCCGCGCGCGCTGATCATCGCGCCAACCCGCGAGCTGGTGGTGCAGATCGCCAAGGACGCCGTCGCCCTGACCAAGTACACCGGCCTGAACGTGATGAGCTTCGTCGGTGGCATGGACTTCGACAAGCAGCTCAAGGCCCTGGAAGCCCGTCATTGCGACATCCTGGTGGCCACCCCAGGCCGTCTGCTGGACTTCAACCAGCGCGGCGAGGTACACCTGGACATGGTCGAGGTGATGGTGCTGGATGAAGCCGACCGCATGCTCGACATGGGTTTCATCCCCCAGGTCCGGCAGATCATCCGCCAGACCCCACCGAAAAGCGAACGCCAGACCCTGCTGTTCTCCGCCACCTTCACCGAAGACGTGATGAACCTGGCCAAGCAGTGGACCACCAACCCGGCGATCGTCGAGATCGAGCCGGAGAACGTCGCCAGCGAAACGGTCGAGCAACACGTGTACGCGGTGGCCGGCAGCGACAAGTACAAGTTGCTGTACAACCTGGTGACCCAGAACAAGTGGGAACGGGTGATGGTGTTTGCCAACCGCAAGGACGAGGTACGGCGTATCGAGGAAAAGCTCGTGCGCGACGGTATCAATGCCGCGCAGTTGTCCGGTGACGTGCCGCAGCACAAGCGGATTCGCACCCTGGAGAACTTCCGTGAAGGGCGCATCACCGTGCTGGTGGCCACCGATGTGGCCGGGCGCGGGATTCACATCGACGGCATCAGCCACGTGATCAACTTCACCCTGCCGGAAGACCCGGACGACTACGTGCACCGCATTGGCCGTACGGGCCGTGCGGGTAGCAGCGGTGTGTCGATCAGCTTTGCCGGTGAGGATGATTCGTACCAGCTACCAGCGATCGAGGAATTGCTGGGGCGCAAGATCAAGTGCGAGATGCCGCCGGATGAGCTGCTCAAGCCGGTGCCGCGCAAGCATCATTGAGTCAGTGCGGATTACCGGCGCAGTCTTTCTGTGCCGGTCCCCCATGCAGCCTTTCGCTGGCGCCGCCCCTTTCACAGGGAAAAGTTCACGCCTTATAGACCACCAGTGATTTGGTGATAGTCAGCGGCTCCTCATCAGCCTGCTGAAGCCGCCATGAAGCAACATCGTCTCGCCCTGTTCTCACGCGTTCTGGCGGTGGTCGCTGCCCTGACTTGCGCCCAGACCAATGCTGCATCAGACACAGTTCGTTTTTACAACTGGTACCAGTTGATCGACCCACAAACCCTGCGAACATTCGAACGGCAGACAGGAACACGGACGATCCTCGATACATTCGCCAGCATCGAGATCATGCTTGCCAAAGTCATGACGGGCAGCAGCGGCTATGACCTCACGATGACCACTGACCATGCATTGCCATCTTTGATCAGCGCAGGCGCCTTGCAAAAGCTCGACACCAGCAAGCTAAAGAACTGGCAGCACCTGGATCCAGATGTGCTGGATAAACTGCAGGCCAATGACCCTGGCAACCAGTATGCCGTTCCCTATCTGATTGGCACCACCGGCATCGGATACAACGCAGAGTTGGTGGCTCGGGTGCTCGGAGATGAAGCACCAGTCGACTCCTGGGACCTGATATTCAAGGAAGAAAACATAGCGAAACTGAGCGAGTGTGGCGTAGCCATGCTCGACTCCGCAGGGGAAATCATGCCGATTGCCTTGCATTATCTGGGTTTGCCGGATAACAGCGAAATACCGGAGCATTACGCGCAAGCTCAGGCGCTGCTGATGAAGATCCGCCCGCATGTACGTTACTTCGATTCGAGCAAGTTCGTAACAGACCTGATCAATGGTGAGTTATGCGCCGTGATCACCTGGAGCGGGGGCATTCATGATGCCAGGCGGATCCTTGAGGAGAACGGTATCAAGCGCGATCTACGCTATCTCATTCCCAAGGAAGGCGCGCCTATCTGGACGGAAAACCTGGTAATGCTCAAGGATGCGACCAACCCGCGAGCCAGCCTGGCATTGATCGATCATTTGATAGGTGCCGATGTCGCCACCATCAACTCGACTTATCTCGGATACCCGAACGCCAATACAACCTCAAGAGCATTACTGGAGCCGACCGTCCAAGCCAACCGCCTGGACCAGCCATCGCCCGGGGTCATGAACAGGCTATTTCCATTGAAAGCACTGCCACATGCTGCCGAACGTATCCGTACCCGAGCATGGAGCAGGATAAAAACAGGCAGTTGAACCAGCCGGCTCAAGGCTGCGTCAACTACCAGCGCCCCGCCGCATCCTGGTCACTCTGCTTGCCTTCCACCCACCTCGGCCCGTCCTGGGTATTTTCCTTCTTCCAGAACGGAGCCCGGGTCTTCAGGTAGTCCATGATGAAGTTGCAGGCATCGAACGCCGCCTGCCGATGGGCACTGGCGACGCCAACAAAGACGATCGGCTCACCCGGCTCCAGCGCACCGATGCGGTGCAGCACCTCCACCTTGAGCAACGGCCAGCGCTGCTCGGCCTCGACCACGATCTTGGCCAGGGCCTTCTCGGTCATGCCCGGGTAATGCTCGAGGAACATCCCCGCCACTTCCCGGCCATCGTTGAAATCGCGCACATAGCCGACAAAACCGACCACGGCACCGACGCCGACATTGGCCGCATGCATGGCATTGACCTCGGCCCCCGGGTCGAACGCCCCGTGTTGCACTCGCACTGCCATGTTCAGCCTCCGGTCACCGGCGGGAAGAACGCCACTTCATCGCCTTCTTCCAGTGGCTCGTCGAGCTTGCACAGCTCCTCGTTGCGCGCACTCATGAGGTTCTGTTCGGCCAGCACCGCGTACTGACCGCCCTTGGCCACCAAGGCCTGGCGCACATCGTCGACCACCTTGAACTCACCTTCCAGGCGCTCGGCATCGACGCCCAGCAGTTCGCGGTAACGGGCGAAATACATCACCTTGACCTTCATCACGCCTCCACCTTGTAGTGGCCGCTCTTGCCACCGACCTTTTCCAGCAGACGCACCTGCTCGATGACCATGCCTTTGTCCACCGCCTTGCACATGTCGTAGATCGTCAGCGCAGCGACGCTGGCGGCGGTCAGCGCTTCCATCTCGACGCCAGTCTGCCCGGCCAGCTTGCAGCGCGCGACGATGCGCACCGCGTCCTGGCCTTCGGCGCTCAGTTCGACCTTGACGCTGGTCAGCATCAGCGGATGGCACAGCGGGATCAGGTCACTGGTCTTCTTTGCCGCCTGAATGCCAGCAATGCGCGCCACGGCGAACACATCGCCCTTGGGATGCTCACCGTCAACGATCATCTGCAAAGTCTGCGGCAACATGCGCACCCGCGCCTCGGCCACGGCCTCGCGCTCGGTCACGGCCTTTTCAGTGACGTCGACCATGTTGGCGCGCCCCTGGGAATCAAGATGAGTCAGCACTGCTCTGCTCCTGTGAAGGGAACAGAGAGTGTAAACCCGTGGGTCAGGATTGCGCAGCGGAAAAAAGCCGGGCGGCGAGCCACCCGGCTGTGTGGGTTACAGGTGAGACTCGGCGTACTCGGCCAGCACCGAACGTGGTACACCCTGCAGGGTGATGTGCACGCCATGGGGGAAGTCCTTGAAGCGCTCGGTCAGGTAGGTCAGGCCCGAGCTGGTCGCGGACAGGTAGGGCGTGTCGATCTGCGCCAGGTTGCCCAGGCACACCACTTTGGAGCCGGAGCCAGCGCGGGTGATGATGGTTTTCATCTGGTGCGGCGTGAGGTTCTGGCACTCGTCGATCAGAATCAGGCTCTGCTGGAAGCTGCGCCCACGGATGTAGTTCAGCGACTTGAACTGCAGCGGCACGCGTTCGAGGATGTACTCGACGCTGCCATGGGTGCTTTCATCGTCCATGTGCAAGGCTTCGAGGTTGTCGGTAATGGCGCCCAGCCAAGGCTCCATCTTCTCCGCCTCGGTGCCCGGCAGGAAGCCGATCTCCTGGTCCAGCCCCTGCACGCTGCGGGTGGCGATGATGCGCCGGTAGCGCTTGCTGACCATGGTCTGCTCGATGGCCGCGGCCAAGGCCAGGATGGTCTTGCCGGAGCCGGCAGCGCCGGTCAGGTTGACCAGGTGGATATCCGGGTCGAGCAAGGCGAACAGCGCCAGGCTCTGATGAATGTCGCGTGGTTTCAGGCCCCAGGCTTCCTGGTGCAGCAAGGGCTCCTGGTGCAGGTCGAGCAATAGCAGTTCATCGTTGCGAATGCCTTTTACCCAACCGACAAAACCTTGCTCGTCAATGATGAACTCGTTGATATGCACGGCCGGCAGGTTGTCGATCATCTGCACTCGATGCCAGGTGCGGCCACGCTCCTGGCGGGTATCGACCTTGCTGACGCGGTCCCAGAACGAGCCGGTGACCGAGTGATAGCCCTTGGACAGCAAGGAGACGTCGTCGACCAGCTGGTCGGTGCTGTAGTCTTCGGCCGCGATCCCACAGGCACGCGCCTTCAGGCGCATGTTGATGTCTTTGGTGACCAGCACCACGTCCAGGTCGGTGCGCCGGCTACGGACTTCGAACAGGGTGTTGATGATGATGTTGTCGTTGAGGTTTTCCGGCAGCAGTTTGCTGGGCTCGTTGCGCGGGCTCATCAGGATCGACAGGTACCCCTTGGGCCCGCTCTTGCCACGCTGGATCGGCACGCCCTGCTCGACATCGCTGGGCGAAGCGTCACCGAGGGTCTGGTCGATCAGGCGGATGGCCTGGCGACATTCGGCGGCGATGGTCTGTTTACCGGTCTTGAGCTTGTCGAGTTCCTCCAGCACCGTCATCGGAATGGCGACGTGATGCTCCTCGAAGTTGAGTAATGCGTTAGGGTCGTGAATCAGGACGTTGGTATCGAGCACATAGAGGATTGGCTTGCTGGAGGAAGGGTTGCGTCCTTGGTCATCCATACTCGGTCACCTTATGTCGAAGCCACACGGCACGCTCTGTGGTGCCGCAGAGTGACCGCCGTTCTCCCCGTATCCGCGTTGCTACGGGCGGGAAGCGTACCTGGCAAGGTGGGCCTGGATGACGCCACCTGTGCTGCAGGAATCGGCTGTCTGGTTTCTTCATACCGCAAAAACGATGACCAAAAAAAGCATTTTTACGAGATTTTGAAGTTTATTTTTCCGATTGACGAAGAGCGCTTGGCGGCAACGCCAGACGAGACTACAGTCAAAAGTCATACCCTCTATTCGCGATAAGCGTAATCGCGGCAGTCCTCCCAGCCGATCCCGCTTTGCACCGTGTTGTGAAGCAACCACTCGACCGCCGACTGCGCCTTGGGCAGGCTGTCATGGAACTGGATCACCCCCTTGCGCCATAACAGCATCAAGGTCACCACCCGCTGGGCCGACGCTTCGGCAGTCAGTGGGCCATCATCCTGAGCGTCGATATCCCACAGCGAAACCCGCAGCTGCTGGCTGGCCATGAACGCTTCGCCGTCCGCCCGGCGCTGCCCATAGGGCGGACGGAACAGCGGTACATATTGATTGGGCAGGTCAGCCTGGACCCGCGCCTGGGCGCGCTTGATCGAGTCCTGCCAGCCCTGCCACTGGGCATGGGAGCGATATTCCCAGCCCTGGATACCCACGCATTGGCCGGCGTAGAGCTGGGCCAGGGCATTGGCCGCGCCGCTGTCGCGCCGCTGCTCAAGGCGATTGCCCAAGACAAAGAAGGTGCCCTGCAGCTTCTGCTTGCGCAGGTACCGGGTGAGTTCATCGGTGCTACCCCCCTCGGGCCCCGGGCCACCGACGAAGCTCAGCAGGAACATGCGGTCGTTCAGTTCATCGCCATTGCGCTCGCGGCTGGACAGGCGCTCGACCTCACTGCTGGTCTGCGGCAGCAACGCCGCCTTGCGCAGTTGCTCATCCAGATAACGCACATGGAACTGATGACTAGGCTCGACCCAACCGGTATAGAACGTGCCGACATCGGTAGCGAAAGTCGCCGCTCTAGTGCGCAAGTCGGCCATAGACTCAAGCAGATAGCAGAACGAGGCATCCTGCTCGCAACTGCGCTGAGCCTGCTGGTAACCCTGCCACAAACGCTGCCACATCTGCGCGCGCACAGCGCGAATCTTCTGCAGGTTGATCTGCCGCAACCCCAAACGCGCAGCCAGTGCACCATCGTCGAGCAGCTCGCTTTCATGCAGCACCTGGGCAAACGACAGAATCTCGGCCCGCGAGGCGACGTCGAACAGCACCGGGCTGTCCAGCTGCTCGGGCCACTGGCTGCGGTCCAGGCTGGCCGGGGGCATGGGGGCGGCCTGGGCGGCAAGGCTCAACAAGGTGGCCAGCAAGGCCCCGGCAATGCGCACGATCGCTCTCTCCGTGACGGCAAAACGCGCACTATAGCGCCTGCCTGGCCGATGGTCTGTGACTATCGTCGCCATAGTTTGGACTTGTTCCCCCCACCCCGTAGAATTGCCGCCAACGATTCCAGGAGCCGAACCGATGCTGACGGTGATTTCCCCCGCCAAGACCCTCGACTACGACACCCCGCCGGTGACCGAGCGCTTCACCTTGCCGCAATACCTGGACGATTCCCAGGAACTGATCCTCCAGCTGCGCGACCTGTCGCCAGCGCAGATCAGCGAACTGATGCACCTGTCCGACAAGCTTGCCGGCCTTAATGCCGCGCGTTTCGGCAGCTGGACGCCGGACTTCACCCCGGCCAACGCCAAGCAGGCGCTGCTGGCGTTCAAAGGCGACGTATACACCGGCCTGGATGCAGAAACCCTCAGCGAGGACGACTTCAGCTATGCCCAGGAGCACCTGCGCATGCTCTCCGGCCTGTACGGCCTGCTGCGCCCGCTGGACCTGATGCAGCCCTACCGCCTGGAAATGGGCACCAAGCTGGCCAATGCCCGTGGCAAGGACCTGTATGCCTTCTGGGGCACGCGCATCAGCGAATGGCTGAACCAGGCGCTGGCCGAGCAAGGCGACGACCTGCTGCTCAACCTGGCCAGCAACGAATACTTCAGCGCGGTGAAGCGCAACGCGCTCAAGGGCCGGGTGATCAACGTCGACTTCAAGGACTTGAAGAACGGCCAGTACAAGATCATCAGCTTCTACGCCAAGAAGGCCCGCGGCATGATGAGCCGCTTCGTGATCCAGGAACGGGTCAACGATCCGCAGCAGCTCAAGCAGTTCGACGTGCAGGGCTACTACTACAGTGCCGAACAGTCCAAGCCGGATCACCTGGTGTTCCTGCGCGATCACCCGGCCGAGTGAAGCCGCCGCTGGCTACCCTGATGCTCAGGGTAGCAGCACCAGGCCCGCCCCCAGCCCGTCGACCTCGACCCCTTGCGACAGCACTGCGCCAGGCGTCACATGAACCCTGCGCGGCGGTTGCCCGTCCTGCTCGCGATAAACCACATAGGTCTCGCCTGCCTCATCCTCGCGCGGCGCCTCGACGGGTAGCACCATGGCCTGCTCCTGACGCCGCACCACTACGGTCAGCTCTGCACTCATGCCGAGGCGCAACCCGAGTTGCGCAGGCGCTGCGGGCAGATTCAGGCGCACCCGTACGTCATACCAGGCAACCGGCCCTGTGTCGTCACGGGCCTGCAGACCGATGTGTTCGATCACGCCTGCAAAGTGCTGGCCTGCAATGACGGCTTCGACCGCCTGGCCTTCGCCAACCAGGCGCAAGTCGTGCTCTTGTACTCTGGTCGCCACCTGCAAGTGTTCGAGGTCGAGCAGCGTGATCATCGGCATCCCCTGAATCATCGCTTGACCAGCTTGCACCTGCCGGGCGGCGCTACCCTCGCTGTGTCGCACGCCCGCCAGTACACCGGTGAAGGGCGCCTTGATCTCCTTGCGCTGTCGGGTCAACGTCAATGCCTGCCAGCGCGCTTGCGCGTTGGCCTGTGCCATCTCGACGATCAACAGCGCGTCCTCTCGACCTTGTGCGCGCGTCAGCAATAATTCCTGCTCGGCGTCTTTCAAGGCTTGGCGCTGCGCCTGCAGCAACTGCTCAAGGCTTTCGACTTCGATGCGGGCGACGATACCCCGCTCGAACAGGCGCCGGGTTTCAGCCAGGCTCGCCGTGCTGACCGCCACCGCCGTACGAGCGGCCCCCAGTGCACGCTGGCTTCTCGCCACTTCGGGCCCGCTTTGCCAGCCACGTAACTGACGCAGTTGCTCCGCCGTTCTGAGGCGTTCGGCCTCGGCCTCACGCAGTTGAATATCCAGCTGGGTCGTGTCTAGCCTGAACAACGATTGTCCCTTCTCCACACGCTGCCCTTCCCGTGCCAGCACTGCCGCCACGACACCGTCGAAGGGTGCGCTCACGGTTTCCCGGCGCGCCGCTTGTAGCCTGCCCACAAGCCCCAGACGCTGCTCGATCAACTGCGGCTCGACACACACCCAACGCGGTGCGGCTGGCCGCTCGCTCTCGGGCCAGGCCTGCCAGAACAGAACGGCCAACAGGGCTGACAACCCCAAGACTGCCAAACACCATGCCCACCTAGTCATGGAGCGCCACATCCCAACGCTCCAGCGTCGTGCCTAGCACCTGATCCAGCACTACCTGAGCATCCAGGTAGTCGATTGTGGTATCGAGTTGCGTACTCTGTGCCTGGCGCAGATCGCTTTCGAAACTCAGCACTTGGAAGTTGCTGGAACGCCCGGCTGCAAGTTTCTCCTGCTCGATCTCAAGCTTGCGCCGTGAAAGCTCAAGCGCGCGATCGGCGATCCCCAGCTGCCGCCAGCCTGCCTCCAGGTCACGAACCGCACTGCTGACATCCCGCTGCAACTGCTGGTGGGATTCGGCCAGGCTCAGCCGCTGGATTTGCACCGCTACTTCAGCCTGCACCAAGGATTGGCGGCGACTCAGATCGCCAATCGGGATAACCAGTTCCAACCCCAGGTACTGCTCCCAGGCAACCCTGTCTGCTGGCCGCTCGCGCGACTGGCTGGCTCCGCCGACCAAGGACAAGTCCCACCACTGCGCATCACGCGCCACCTGAAGGGCAATGGTGGCCTGTTCTCCGGCAACCTGCTGCATCAGATAAGCCGGTTGTAACATTTCGGCCCGCGCCATTGCTTGCTCGATGCTTAACGGCTGCTGCTCCGCGCGCACACGCTCCACGGCTCGAAGCGGCGTCGCCAAGTCCACCGCCAACACCTGTGCCAACGCCAGGCGGCTCTGGTATAGCCGGTTGCGACTCCCCTCACGGGCCAACTCCTGGCTGGCGACCTCGGCTTCGGCCTGGACAACCTCGAACGCCGGCATGCGCCCGGCGGCGATCAGTGCCAGGTTCACTTGCACCCAGCGTCGCGCACGCGCCAGGGCATCTTCAGTAATGCGCAGGCGCTCCTGGGCGCGCAGCAGGTCACGGTACTGGGTGACGGTCCGGGTAATGACCTGGGCTACTTCGTCCCTGAGCGCCAACCGGTTGAGCTGTTCGGCCAGCTGCGCCTAGCGCAGCGGCGCACTGGTGATATCGCGTCCAGCACCGCGCAGCAGGGGCTGGATGATCATCAGGTTGGCCCCATCGCGGTACTGGCGCCCCGCCCTGCCTGTACGGGCATGGTCGTAAGTCCAGTCGAGACCAATGCGAGTACCGTAGGGGGTAAGCAAGCTGGCAGAGGGGGTAAGCTGGGCCTGACGCATGCGATCGGCGTGAGTACGATTGCCTAGATAGCGCGCTTTCAACGAAAGCTGTGGAGCGAACTGGTCACGGGCCACGCGCAAGTCGAACTTCTGTGTCACACGCTCCAGATAGGCGCTGCGGATGGCGCGGTTATCGCGCAGGGCAAGGCCGATGGCATCGGCCAGTTCCAAGTCGACCGTTTCGCCCTGCAAGGCAGACAAGGCGCTTACCGAGCGCGTCTGTGGCTGGCTCGACTGAAACGACTGCGAGTAATTGTCGGCCACGGCCAGTGAGGGTGTCAGAAATTTTGTGTTCGGGCATAACATGAGTAAGAGGTGCATGTATGCCAACCAAAAAGAAACCCTTGCGTGACCTGCCCAAAATCCCCAAAGAGCTGCTGGA